>DATFFX010000030.1:0-4642 GCA_035249825.1 Gemmatimonadales bacterium
CCAGCCCGCTGCTCGTCGCGCCCTACTCGAAAGCAGGGGACGGGTTGACCGGGCGATCCGATCCAATCACACGATCTACGGTATCAATACCGGCTTCGGCAAGCTGGCTAACGTTCGAATTCCTGCGCATCAGCTCGATCAGCTTCAGACCAATCTCATCCGCAGCCATGCAGCCGGTGTGGGAAGCCCGCTTCCCTCTTCGGTCGTCCGGGCTGTCATGCTGCTCAGGGCCAACGTGCTTGTCCGGCCCACGAGCGGTGTGCGGCCCGAGCTGGCCGAGGCGCTCGTGGCGATGCTGAACGCCGGGGTGCTGCCGCTGGTACCGGAGCAGGGCAGCGTGGGGGCCAGTGGGGATCTCGCGCCGCTCAGCCACATCGGACTCGCTCTCATGGGCGAGGGGCAGGTGCTCACCGAGCGCGGGGTGTCGGTGCCCGCCGCGAATGCCTTGGCCGCTGTTGGCCTTGCGCCCTACCGTTTCGCGCCGAAGGAAGGCATTGCGTTCATCAACGGCACCCAGGCGCAGACGGCGCTACTGGCATTGATGGTTCATGACGCCAACGTACTTTGGCGTACCGCGGTCGGCGCCGCGGCAATGAGCCTGGAGGCGTTGCGGGGCACTCCTGCGCCACTGGATCCCCGAATACACGCGTCCCGGCCTCACCAGGGCCAGATGCGAGCGGCAACGTTAATGAGGGCGCTGCTCGAGAACAGCGAAATTCGGGAGTCCCATCGTGAAAACGATCCGCGGGTGCAGGACGCCTACAGCCTTCGGTGCGCGCCCCAGGTGTTGGGAGCTGTCGCCGATGCTATCCGCTTTGCGGAGGAGACCGTCAGGGTCGAACTGAATGCATCGACCGACAACCCGCTGGTGTTCGACAACGGTGATGTGATCTCCGGTGGAAACTTCCATGGACAGCCGGTGGCCCAGGCTCTGGACATCCTCGCGCTTACATTGACTACTCTGCAGGCGATCGCCGAACGCCGGGTCGAGCGCCTGGTCAACCCCGACCTGTCGCAGGGGCTTCCAGCATTCCTCACTGAGGATCCGGGGTTGTGTTCCGGCCTCATGATGGTGCAGATCGCCGCCGCCTCGTTGGTGGCAGAGTCCAGATCGTTGGCCATGCCCGCAAGCATCGGGTCCATCCCCACCGACGCCAACCAGGAGGATTTCGTGCCGATGGGTATGGCGGCAGCCTTCAAGGCGGGTCGCATCCTGACCAATGCGCAGCGGGTAGTCGCGGCAGAACTGCTGTGTGCCGCTCAGGGTCTGGAGTTCCTCAAGCCCCTGGCTCCTGGTGCTGGTGTGGCGGACCTCTACGGTCGCATTCGCGGGCTGACCCCACCCGTGCCTCCGCTGAAAGCGGATCGACCTCCTGCCCCTGACCTGGAGCGGGTGGCGCTCGCCGTCGCCGCCGGTGAGCTCGATCCGGAAAGGCATTAGCTTGCTGGCGTTTCAGGTGGCCGGTATCTTTCGGTCGCACCGACTCTTATCTCCTCGTAACTCCTTCTCAGCGCGAGCCGCATGAATCTTGAAAAGCTGAAAGACACGGCGCGCAAGCTGGAGCAGAAGGAGGACTGGCGGAAAGCCATAGAAGTCTACCTCAAGGCCATTCAGCAGGCCGAGTCCGGGGCCGAGACAACCCCGGACCTGTCGCTCTACAACCGGGTAGGCGACCTCTACCTCAAAATCAACGACACGGCCGAGGCGGTGCGCTCCTACGAAAGGGCCGTGGACCTGTATGCCGATCAGGGATTCTTCAATAACGCCATCGCGCTCTGTGGGAAGATCCTGCGTGTGAACCCCGGCAGGACCCAGACCTACCTGAAGCTTTCCCAGCTTCACGCGCGCAAGAACGTCGTCATCGAATCCAAGCGCAACCTGATTGAATTTCTCGAGCGTATGAACGCCCTGGGGCAGTTGGATCAGGCGTTTCAGGCGGTCAAGCTGTTCGCGGATCAGTTCTCGGGAAGCCAGGAGATCCGGAGCATGCTGGTAGAGCTGCTGCGGGCCACATCACGGGAGGATGAGGCACGCGAGCAGTTGGAGAAAATGGCCCAGGACCTCGAGGCGATGGGCGACAAGGCAGGAGCACGTAAAGCCCGAGAACGGCTCACCGCCTCCGAACCTTCAGACCACCCGCACTCGCCGCCCTCGACCCCGGCCGCAGCGAAGGCTGCATCACGCGGTGACCTGATTTTTCTCGACACCGGCATCGACCTGGGGGTGCCGCCGTCCGCGCGTACCCGTGCGAACGAACCAGTCGGCGTTGTCGAGCCACCCCCTCCTCCTCCCGAGCCGCCCCAAGCACGGCCGAGCGAGACTGTCGAGCCTGAAATCCTCCTGCAGGATGCCGAACTCACCCCCGCGGCAGACACGATGGACGATTTGATTATCGACTCCATGGTACCGGGAGATCCATCGGCCGAGGCAGGCGCGGACATGCTCGACCTGGACTCGCCGCTGGAAATTCAGCGGCAGGAGCCGCCCGATCTAGCCTATGAGGGAACGCCACTCGAGGGCTTCGAGGGGAGCTCGTTGGAAGGCTTTTCTCCCGATGCCGGGATGGGCCTTCCTGATGACATGATAGTGTCCTTCCAGGATACTGAAATCGTTCTGGATCCACCGGCTGAACCGGAGGATAGTCTGGATCCCGCCCGAGGAATGGACGAGGACATCGACACCTCGATTCTCACCGAGGGACTTCCCACAGTACCGGAGGAGCCTCCGGCTTCCCTGTCACTGGCGGATCTCGAGGATCGAGTACTGGACGATCCCGAAAATCCCGACGTGCATCTCGCGATGGCGGAGGGGTTGCTGGCCGCGGGTGATACATCGCGGGTGGAAGAGGAGCTGGCGCTTGCGTTAGCTGGTTACGAGGATCGCGAGGACTGGTCCCGGGCCGCGGAGATGGCGGATCGTCTGGTCGAGCTGACACCCGACAGTGTCAGCCATCACCAGAAGCGGGTGGAGCTGGCGTACCGTGCCGGAGATCGGGGGCCGTTGTTGGAGGCCTATCTGGGGCTGGGTGACGCATTGTCCAAATCCGGCGCCCTGGACAAGGCTATAGCGGTTTACGGCAGAGTCATCGAGCACGATCCCAAGCATGCGCGTGCGGCCGCCGCCCTGGCTCGGCTGGCCTCCCCAGCAGCAGAACAGCCTGAGGCGTCTTCGGAGCAGATTCAGGCACAACCATCGCCTCCAACTCCTGTGCCCAGCCCGCCACCCATTTCCTCACCGCCACGCGCTCAGGGCGGTATTCCTGCGCCGAGCCGCGCTCCGGGAACTCCGAGTGCGCCGCCGACCCCCGCACCTCAGGCGGCGGCCCCGAACCGGTCGAAGACCGCGCCGGCCGCCTCGCCCGGCGACTTTGTAGATCTCGGGTCCATGGTGCTCGATGATGAGAACCGCCGCGATACCCGCATGAGGGTGAACCGGCGTGAGCCTCAGGACCAGGATGAGCAGCGGGAGTTTCACGAAATCCTGGAGCAGTTCAAACGCGGCATCGATCAAAATCTGGGGTCCGAGGATTACGAGGCGCATTACGATCTCGGGGTCGCGTTCAAGGAGATGGGGCTGTTCGACGAGGCCATCGCGGAGTTCCAGAAGGCTCTGCGCTCACCCGAGGGCCGGCTTCGCACTTCTGAAGCCCTCGGCATGGCGTTCTTCGAGAAGGGCCAGTACGCCGTCTGCGAGTCAGTCATGCGACGGGCCGTCGATAGTCTGCCAGGTGCCGATGATGAAAAGATCGGATTGCTGTACTGGATGGGTCGTGCGGCAGAGGCACTGGGCAAGGAGGCTGAGGCCATCTCGAGCTATGAGCGCGCTCTGGCAATCGACATCAGCTTCATGGACCTGAGCAAGCGGGTTCAGCGTCTTACCGCGACACGGCGCCCATGAGCCCGCAGACGGCGCCGATCACGCTGGCCGATCTGCAGCGCGGAGTACGGCCCCGTTTGGAACGAGTGCAGCAGGAGCTACGGCGGATCGTAGAAGCAGATTTCGGATTGATCACCGAAGTCAACTCCCACCTGTTTCAAATGCAGGGCAAGATGTTCCGGCCGACGCTTCTTCTCCTGGCGGACGAGGCGACCGGTGGCGCGGATCCACGAGCGAGTACGCTTGCCGCAGTTGTCGAGCTGATTCATCTGGCGACGCTGGTCCATGATGACTCGGTTGACCACTCCGTGCTCCGGCGGGGTATGCCGACGATCAACTCGCTGTTCAGCCACCAGGTCTCCGTCATCATGGGCGATTATTTGTATTCCCGCGCCGTGATCGAGCTGGTGCAGCTCAATGACCTGGAGCCGCTCCGGGTCCTGAGCCGGGTGACCAATGACATGACCGTCGGTGAAATGCGGCAGCTCCTGGCTCATGATCCCCTGGCGTTTTCCGAGGAACAGTACGACCTGCTCATTCAGGCCAAGACCGCGTCTCTGGTGTCGGGAGCGTGTGAGATCGGGGCCCTTCGAGCCAGTCCAGTAGAGCGGAGTGCTCTGCGTCGGTTCGGCGGAGCACTGGGGATGGCGTTCCAGATCGTCGACGATCTGCTCGACTACACCGAGGACGCTTCGGTCACGGGGAAAGCTTTCGGCTCCGATCTGAGGGAGCACAAGGTGACCTTGCCGCTCATTGCCGCGCTTC
>DATFFX010000031.1:0-5066 GCA_035249825.1 Gemmatimonadales bacterium
AGGCGTATGCGCGTGCCAGCACGATTCTGAGCGCCAACCGTGACCTGCTGGATCGTATCGCGCAAGCGTTGCTCGATCGCGAGACAATCGATCGCGAAGATCTCGACCGCCTGGCCAAGAACCAGCCACTGCCACCCCGGACTTTGCCGCCGGTGGAGCCCAGCGCCGCGGCTCCCGGGCCCTTGCCCAAGCCGGGCGCTGCCCCATCACGGGCACCCATCCTAGGAGCGCCACCGGCGGAACCAGCCGGCGCGTGAACGTTACGCCTCTGGCGCTTCACACACCTCGAGCGGTGCGTGAAGCGCTCCGCTCACATGGCTGGGAGGAAACCTTAGCGGGGACCGCAGCCGAGGGTATCCACAGCTCGGCCTTTCATCTTACAGGACTGGACCAGGGTGCATTAGAGGCTCTGGTCCCTTTTGCTGGAAGCCTTGGCCTCGAGGTTCTCACGGGAGATGGTTGGGCGATACTTGCCGGGAGCCGGTCACGACTGAGCGCTCTGGCACGGCCCTGGATGGTCCCCGAGTCGCTCAGGCAGGTAGCGCTGGGTGTGGGCATGGCCCTGCCGCCGGAGCCGGCCAGGATATGGCAGACTGCCCGCGGTTCAGTCTTTCTTGACCGGCCCATTCTGGTCGGAATCCTCAATGTCACGCCAGACAGCTTCAGCGATGGCGGCCGGTACGCCGGCCTGGATGCAGCCCTGGCGCACGCCGAGGAGTTGCTCGGATCCGGAGCGTACCTCCTGGACGTTGGTGGCGAGTCCACCCGCCCGGGTCGAACCGAGGACGTGCCGGCAGACGAAGAGCTGCGCCGGGTGATCCCCGTCATCGAAGCCCTCGCGCGTAACTATCCCGAGCTGATCATCTCCATTGATACGGTGAAAGCCTCCGTGGCCCATGCAGCGCTCGAGGCCGGCGCTGCGGTTGTGAATGATGTGTCGGCCCTGAGGCTGGACCCTGCGATGGCCTCCACCGTGGCATCCGCGGGGGCCGGTGTCATCCTGATGCACTCGCGTGGCTCCGTCCTGGAGCTCGCCTCGTACCGGTTTGCCCAATACGCGAATGGCGACGTAGTAGGGGAAGTGCTGTCCGAGCTGCGTCAATCACTCGTTGTCGCGGCGGAAGGGGGGATCGGTCCGGATGCAACGGTGGTCGACCCGGGTTTCGGCTTCGCCAAGACGGCCGAGCAGAATCTGCTGTTGTTCGACCAGTTGGCGGCGCTCCAGGCACTCGGTCGGCCGGTGCTCGTCGGCCCATCCCGCAAGCGTTTCCTCGGTACGGTGACTGGGGAGCCGGTCGAAGACCGCGATCCGGCGACGGCGCTAGCGTGCGCGCTTGCGTACGAGCGCGGCGCCCGGTTGTTCAGGATACATGATGTCGCCAGGGCCCGCGATACGCTCGCCCTGGCGCACGCCCTGGGTACCGGGACTTGACCGGTCTCGGTAGCGACCGGCCGCCATACCGAGCTGCCCTCGCCGCTGCCGGTCTCGTGCTCGGCATCTACGTGCTTACCCTGGCGCCCACCGTCACGTTCTGGGATGCAGGGGAGTTCATCGCGGCCGCCAAGACTCTGGGGATTCCACATCCGCCGGGCACGCCGCTGTTCGTGATGATCGCTCACGTGTGGGCGATGCTGATCCCGCTTGGCGAGTACGCGCTTCGAACCAACCTGCTCAGCGCAGTCTTGAGCGCCGCGGCTGCGGGATTGTTCTTCCTGGTCGCTCACCAATCGATCCGGCTGCTTACGACTGGCCTGGACCTTCGCACTGCGGAGTTGCTCTCCTCGATCGGTGCCGGTGCCGCAGCCGTGCTCGGCGCCTTCACATTTACCAACTGGCAGAATTCGGTCGAGACCGAGGTTTATAGCGTCGCGACGTTTACCATTGCGGCCATGGCCTGGTTGATCCACCTCTGGCGCCGGGCGCGCGGCACCGACCGCGGTGCGCGCTTGCTGCTCTTGATTGTGTACCTCGCAGGGATCTCTATCGGTAACCACCTCCTGGCTCTGCTCGCCGGTCCTGGAGTGGTGATGTTCATGGGCGCGACGCTGTTGCATGATCCTGCAGCAGATCCGGTGCAGCGTCGGGCAGAATGGAGTCAGGCTGCGGTCGTCGCAGGCGTCTGGGCTCTCCTGATCGGCCTCGGACTCGGCAGTACCAGCTTGATACTGCTGGGTGGCTTGTGCTTTGCCGCCGCTGCCGCCTATGCGACCCTCGGCCGGACAGGCAGCTTTGCGCTGCTTACCCTGTTGATCGCATGCGTTGGGGTGACACCGTACCTCTATCTCTACCTCCGCTCGGCCCAGAACCCCGCCATCAACGAGGCTGCTCCGGCGACTTTCGATGCGCTGCTTGCGGTCATTCGCCGAGCCCAATATCCGCCTCGGACGCCGTTCGACGATCCCACTGTGCCGCACGGCCCGGACAATCCCGGGCGCACGCTCGGTCTTATGGCCATCCAGATCAGTGATTACCTGGTGTACTTCATCTGGCAGTGGGCCAAATCGGTCGGCTTCTGGATTCAGCTGCTGATTGGCCTGGTTTTTCTCGGGTTGGGGCTTCGGGGATCCATCGCGCAGCGCAGGGCGGATCGGCCGGCCTGGTGGCTCATGTTCATGCTGTTCATGATCACCGGTCTCGGGCTGGTAGCTTACATGAACTTCAAACCAGGCTTTGGCCGCTGGTTCGAATACTACCCGCAGGGATCGAATCACGAAGTTCGAGAGCGGGACTATTTCTTCGTCGTCAGTTTCATCATCTGGGGCGTATGGGTTGGTATGGGGCTGGTTCTTCTGGCGCGAGCGGCTATCCAGCGTTCTGGGGGGAGTCGGCGCCTTGCTCCGGCAGTGTTCACGGTAGCGCTGGTTCCGATTCTTCTCAACTGGTCCGCGGCATCGCGGCGCCACGGCACGGATACTACGCTCGCGGCAGACTTCGCATACGACCTGTTGAACACCGCGCCCCCCTATGGCATTCTGTTCACCTATGGCGACAACGACACCTTCCCATTGTGGTGGGCGCAGGAAGTGGAAGGGATTCGTCAGGACGTAACGGTGGTCTGTCTGGCGTTGGCGAATACCGACTGGTATATGCGGCAGTTGCGGGACGCCCCTGTCCGCCCGGTAAACATGGCTGCCTTGCCGCCCATGTGGCGTGATAGTGTGGCATCACCACCGAACTGGCCGCTACATACGATGTCCGACTCAGCCATCGCGACGGCCATGCGAGGCTACGCGGTTTCCCAAACCCAGCCGCCGAAGCTGGGGCCCCTGAGCCGCACACTCGAGGCTGGAACCTACCTGCTTCCGAACGACATTCTCGCGCTTAGCGTAGTGCAACAGAACGTGGGACGGCGGCCTATCGTATGGGCCATTACCGCAGGACGCGAGTTTGGCGGTCTCGGGGGATACATGGTTCAGCAGGCGCTCGGCTTCAGGCTTCAGACAACTCGGCCTGACACCAACTCCGCTGCTCTCGACATGCGCAGGCTGGCAGGCGCTCCGCTGGACATCCCCACGACCGAGCGCCTGGTATGGGAGACTTACCGCTATGCCGGTCTTCTTCAGGGAGACGCCAGTGAGCTGGAGAGCACCAGCGCCAGCATAGCTTCCACGCTGTCATTCCCCTTTGTGCAGCTGGCCTACGCCTACAGCACGCGGGGCGAGAATGAAAGGCTACAGCGGGCGCTGGAGTATGCCCTGAAGCTCACACACAACCCTGCCATGAGAACCGCGTTAATGGAGCTGCAGGTCCGGGGCCTCGAGAGCGTCAGCGAGTAGCTCAAGAGCGACTTCGCGCCTTCTATAACCCGTCATCCCTCGATAAATTGGAAGGTTATGGATTTCCCAGGCCTCCCGGCCCGGTTGGCTCTTGTGCGGGAGACGGTGGCCAGATGCCAGGCGGCCAGCGGTTGGCGACACCCGGTGCGCATTGTAGCCGTGACCAAAACGCACGGCCCGGAGGCTGCCAGGGCGGCTGTTGCGGCAGGCCTCGACGCGGTAGGTGAAAACCGGGTGCAGGAAGCGTTGCGCAAGCAGGAATCACTCGGTGATTTGACGGTCGAATGGCATTTGATCGGCACCCTGCAGCGCAACAAGGCCCGAAACGCCGCTGGCCGCTTTACCCTGATCCACTCCGTAGACCGGACGGATCTTGCTGCTGAGCTCAATCGCCGGACAACGGGCGCTACTCCCCAGCGTGTACTGGTCCAGGTCAACTGCTCGGGTGAAGCGCAAAAGGGAGGGGTTGTACCTGATGCCCTGCCTGTGCTGCTCGATGAGCTCCGGGGTTTCGAACAGTTGGAGATACAGGGTCTCATGACGATGAGTGCGCTTACGGAAGATCAGGACGAGCAGCGCCGGGCGTTCAAGCTGCTGCGGGAGCTGCGTGATGCCGGCCAGCGTGCCGGGCACTCCCTGCCGGAGTTGTCCATGGGGATGTCCGGTGATTACCCGATCGCCGTGGAGGAGGGCGCCACGATGATCCGACTGGGTACCGTGCTGTTTGGGCAGCGGAGCTCATGAGCGACGATCACGCCTTTCACCTCACGCCACTGGATGTGCGCTCGCAGGAGTTCCAGCGCGCATTCCGCGGCTACGATAGCGGACAGGTCGATGAGTTCAAGCTGGCCGTTTCAGACGAGCTCGAGCGATTGCTGCGCGATCGGGCCCAGCATGAGGAACGACTCCGCAGCGCGCAGGAGCAGCTGCGTGCCTTCCGGGACCGGGAGCGAGCCATGAACGAGGCTCTGGTGGCAGCTCAGCAGCTCCGGGTGGACAGCCGAGCTCAGGCCGAGCGGGAAGCCGAGTTGGTACTGCGGGAAGCGAGTACCGAGGCAGAGCGGATTCTGGAGCGGGCTCGCCAGGAGGAGGCACTGGTGCGGGAACGCGCGGCAGGTGCCGCGCGACAGTTCACCGCATACGTAGCCAGTTTCCGGGCGCTGCTCGAACGTCATCTTGGCGAGGTAGATGGACTCCAGCGCCGCACCGGGCCCGACGTGGCAGGTTCAGCCGGCGACCAGCAAACCGGGGAATCGCAGTGACGTCCACACCGATGCTGTTCGACCGGA
>DATFFX010000032.1:0-20333 GCA_035249825.1 Gemmatimonadales bacterium
CGGATCTCGCAATCCGATCGAGGTCGTGCCCACCCAGCTCTACCTCTGCTCCCGCCTTGCGCAACGTATCAGCCCAGGCTTCGAAGCTCGGGCCCGTGCCGCTATCGGATGCATACACGGGGATGCCCAGTGAACGGAGTAGAAGGGTGGCCGACGATCCGCTCTTTCCCAATCCTACCACGGCCACTTCACGGCCACTCGCGCGCCATCGGTCGAAAAGTGGAGTCGAGGTAACCGTCATCGTACTTTCAGGGTGGAAAGCGCCACCAGCGCGCAGAGCAGCCCCAGGATGTAAAATCGGGTCACGACCGTTGTCTCGGCCCAACCCAGCTTCTCGAAGTGGTGGTGCAGCGGAGCCATGCGAAAAACACGGTGGGTGTCCGCGTACTCACGGCCACGGGTCCGCTTGTGCCACTTGTATGTGCCCGTCTGGATGAGCACAGAGATTGCCTCGGCCGCGAAAACACCACCGATGACCAGCAGGAGAAACTCCGCTTTCAGCAGTATCGCCACTGTCCCCAGCGCGCCACCGATAGCAAGGCTGCCGGTGTCGCCCATAAACACCTCCGCTGGGTGCGCATTGAACCACAGAAAGCCGATGGTAGCCCCCATGAGAGCCGCGCAGAACACGGCCAGCTCGCCGGCGCCGGGAAGGTAGAAGACGTTGAGGTAAGTGGTGACATCCACTCGCCCGAAGAGGTAGGCAAAGACAGCGAATGCCGCCGCCGCTATTCCTGCAAGGCCGGTAGCCAGGCCATCCAGACCATCGGTAAGGTTGACGGCGTTACTGGCTCCGGTAATGACAATGGTTACGAACACTACAAACAACCATGGGGCAAAGTTGATCACCAGGTATTTGAAGAATGGGAGCGACGTGGCCGTGGCAGGGATAGTCTCTTCGGGCACCACAGGGTAGAACGCGAGAAAGAGCCCCAGGAGGAGTCCGAAGCTCACCTGCCCCGCAAGCTTCCATTTAGCCACCAGTCCGCGCGACTTCCCCTGGACAATCTTCAGGTAATCATCGAGAAACCCGATACATCCCATCCACAGCGTAGAGAGCATTGCCACCACCACGTAACGGTTGGTGAGCGGCGCCCAAAGTAGCGTCGGGAGAATTGTGGCGAAGAGAATGATGAGCCCGCCCATGGTTGGCGTGCCGCGCTTCGCCTGATGACTGGCGGGCCCCTCCGCGCGAACTACCTGGCCTACCTTCCGGGCTCGCAGACGCCGAATCACCGACGGCCCCAGCACGAAGGCCAGCAGAAGAGCGGTGACGGTGGCACCCGCGGCGCGAAAGCTGATGTAGTTGAAGAGATTGAATATGATGTACTGCTTGCCGAGCGGGGCGAGCCAGTGATAGAACATCAGTCCTCAGCGGGAACGGAGAGGTGCTGGGGGGCGGCTGAGCTCTTCGCGAGGGACGTGAGCGCCGGAAGTATACGCTCCAGTGCCACGCCTCGGGATGCCTTCAGGACGACAAGTTCATCGCCGCGAAGACGAGGTGTCAGCAGTGGAACGAGCTCCACCGGGTCGGGAGCACGAATGAGCTTTTTGCCCAGGGTGCCGGCGTGGGGCTCGATCGCCGATACAAACTCACCGACCACGGCCAGGATATCCGGTTGCAGTTGCAGTAACGCCGTCGCGACGTCCCGATGCAGTGCCGGTGAATCCTCGCCCAGCTCCCGCATCGTGCCCGCAACGAAGACCAGACGCCGGCTATTCCGAAGCGCGGCCGCGGTGGCGATGGCGGCCCGAAACGACTGAGGGTTCGCGTTGTAAGAGTCGTTCAGAATGGTCATCGATCCTACCTGAAGCACCTCCCCGCGGCCACCCGGGATGGAGAACTGCTCCAGCGCACGCGCTGCTGTTTCGGGGTCAAGGCCCAGTTCCTCGACCACGGCCCACGCGCGAATGGCATTGTCAGCCTGATGAAGTCCTCTGGCAGCGAGGGTGAAGGTACGCCCGGCTATGCTGATGACCGGCCGGGCCGAGTCGTCGAGCGACACATGCTCAGGCACTAACTCCGCTCCACGCAGGCCGGCGCTGCGGACCCGCCGTGCTCGGGCGCGTGCGCCCTCGGCCAGCTGAGGAGGTTCCGCGCCTACGATCGCCAGCGGAACATCCTGCGTCAGTGAAAGTTTCTCGTCCATGACCCCGGCCAATGAGCCGAACCCTTCCAGATGCCCTGTCACTGCATTCGTCACCACCGTGATCGAGGGTTCGATGATCTCACGGTAGCGCGCGATCTCTCCCGGCAGATTGGCGCCGGCCTCGACGATGAGCGCCTCAGTATCGGCAGGCGCCTCCAGAATCGTGAGCGGCACACCCACCAGGTTGTTCAGGTTGGCTCTGGTTGCGTAGGTGATGAAGCGGGTACGGAGCACTGCTGCCAGCATCTCCTTGGTGCTCGTTTTTCCATTGGTCCCCGTCACGGCGATCACCGGGCCTGGCAGCCGCCGGCGGCGGGCCCGTGCGAGCTGTCCGAAAGCGCGGAGTGTGTGCGGGACCTCGAACGAGATCAGGTCCGGAACCGGAGGTGTTCCACACCGAACGATCGCTCCAGTGGCACCGGCGGCGGCGGCGGCAGCGAGGTGGTCGTGCCCGTCGAAGCGTTCACCCTGAAGGGCGACGAACAACGCGCCAGCCTGAATGACCCGGGAATCGGTGGAAATGCTGGAGAAGCTGCGACCCTGACCACCCGCGGGGTCCAGCCCGAGGGCCGTGCGCACAGCGGTTTCTGACCATTGCTGAGCCGGGCGTGCTTCATGCCCACTGCTCACCTGTCACCTCTCACCAGTCTTTGGACGATCTCGCGTTCGTCGAAATCGATCTTCTCCGAACCGATGATCTGATAGTTCTCGTGACCCTTGCCCGCCAGAAGGATCGTATCACCGGTCTTGCCCTCGTTCAGCGCCGCCTCGATCGCCTTCAGTCGATCTGAAATCCGCAGGTGGGGCGCGGTACCCATGCCCGGTTCGATGTCGTCGATGATGCTCTCGGGATTCTCGGTGCGGGGATTGTCCGACGTCACGATCGCAAGATGAGAGTGCTCGGCGGCAATTCGCCCCATGAGGGCCCGTTTGCCGCGATCCCGGTCCCCGCCACATCCAAACACAACGATCAGTCGCCCCGCGGTAAGCGGCCGCAACGATGTCAGGGCGCGCTCCAGCGCGTCGGGAGTATGGGCGTAATCACGAAGCACGATGCAGGGTCGCTCGCTGATTCGCTCCATTCGGCCCGGCACCTGGGGGGCCGCCGACAGCTCCTGAGCCACCCTGGCGATGCTCTGCCCGAGCGCCAGGGCGGTAGCAGCGGCAGCCAGAGCGTTGGCCACGTTGAAGTCGCCCAGCAATGGAAGTCTCACCTCGGCGCTGCCGAACCGGCCGCTCAGCTGAAAGCGGGAGCCGGCTGCGTCAAGTACCAGGCCCGAGGCCCGCACGTCCGCCAAAGAATGAAGACCAAACGTGAGCCTCGGTGACCGCATGGGCATCACACCCCACGCTGTGTCATCCACATTGACGATCTCGACGCCGCTCTGGCCCAACAAGGAGCTGAGGCGGAGCTTCGAGCTGAGGTATGACTCCATCGTGCCGTGATAGTCGAGATGGTCGCGGGTAAGGTTGGTGAATACGCCAGCCGCGAAAGTGAGTCCATCGAGCCTCCGCTGGTCCAGGCTGTGCGAAGACGCCTCCATCGCAACATGGGTTACCCCTCGCTCCCGCATCGCCGAGAGCGTCGCCTGAAGGTCGACTGGTCCCGGGGTGGTGAGCGATCCCGCGGTAGAAGGTATGGCGCGCTCGTGGCCGTCGAACGCTCCCAGCGTGCCAATGCTGCCGGCGGTCTTCTCCTGGTTGAAGAGGTGCCGGATGAGACCGGTCGTGGTGGTCTTTCCGTTGGTGCCGGTCACTCCAATGAGAGTAAGGGCTCGGGCGGGATGCCCGTACCAGGCACTTCCGAGAACCAGTGCAGCCCGATGTCCATCACGTACCAGGATCTCTGCCACGCCCGACTGCTGCGGCGTCTCCACCAACACCGCTCCAGCTCCTCGACGCACAGCGTCGGGCACGAAACGATGTCCATCGGCCTGCGATCCTCGCTGCGCCAGGTAGAACATGCCCCGCTGAATAGTCCGGCTATCGACCGTGATCCCACTCGGGTCAGGCGCTGCGGCTGGGGCGGAGCAAAGGAGGTCGGCGCGACGCAGTTCGTCGAGCAAGGCGGGATAGGTCAACGGCATGGCGCTTATTTCCTCACTCAGCCCAGACGGTCACGGCGGAGCCGGAGTTTGCCATGCCTCCTGCCGGCGGCGCGGTTCGGCTCACCTGACCATGACCACGCAGGGTGACGCGAAAGCCGCGCCGGTGCAAAGCGAGAGCGGCCTCGCGCGCCGACCTCCCGGCGACATCCGGCACCGGGATGGCTCTTGCCCCAGGCGGACGTCCCGGCTTGTAGGGCCACGGGAGCACCACCCGCGACAGTGAGGAGGGAGCACTCGCGCGCCGCAGTTGCTCGGCCGGCGCCGGACCAGTTCGGGTCAGCGGGCTCCAGTCGATGCCGATGCGCCGGGAGGCGAGCGCCTGCTGCAGCATGGTTCGTGTTACCGGAGCAGCCGTGAGGCCGCCGTAGTACTTGCCGGTCGGGTTATCGATCTTGACGACGATGACGAGCTGAGGGTTGTCGGCGGGGAACAGTGCGGCGAACGATGCGGTGTACTCACCGCTGACATAGCGGCCGTTCTCGAAGCGCACGGCGGTGCCGGTCTTGCCCAGCAGCGAGTAGTTGGCTAGCTGGGCATTTCCACCGGTCCCGCCTTCACCCACCGCCCCTTTCATGAACTCGCGCAGCTGTGCCGCAATAGCCGAAGGTACGACGCGCCGCACCGGCTCAGTAGTATGGCGATAGAGCAGGTCTCCTGACGGAGCTCGGACTTCGCGCACCAGAGTTGGCGTAACGAGCAGTCCATCATTGGCAATGGCTCCATATGCTGCGGCAAGCTGAACCGGAGTGACCCCGAACTCGTAACCCATGGCCATGCTGGCGCGGGTATACATCGGCTGCCACTTGTCCGGCCGCGCCAGCCGTCCCCGCGACTCCGAGGGAAATTCAGCCCCGGTAGGGGTGCCGAAGCCGAAATCCCGCAGCATCTCGAACTGCTCTTCGGGAGATAAGCGGGAAGAGAATTTGGCCATGGCGACGTTGCTGGACACCTGAATGGTGCGCGCGAGGGTGAGATTCCCCGTCGTCTTATGTACGTCCGTGATGACGCGGGTGCGTCCGCTGCTGGTGATCGGCATGCGCCACTGTCCGCCTTCGGCAAAGACGGCATCAGTAGCAGCTACCCTGCCATGGACCAGCAGCGCCGCCGCCGTAAAGAGCTTGGCGGTGGATCCGGGCTCGAACGGATCGGTAAAAACCGACGCACGCACCGATCCGGCGCCTGAACTGCCACGCTGTCTGGACGCGAGCGCCAGCAGGTCACCGTTGGTCGGATCGAGGAAGACGACGTCGCCTCCCTCCGCTCTCATTCGGCCAAGGGCCTCGTCCAGCCCGCGCTCGGCGATCTCCTGCAGCTCGGCGTCCAGAGTGAGGACGACATCATGCCCAGGGACCGGATCCCGGATCAGACGTGCCGGAGAGTCGTATCGCCTTCCCGCGCGGTCCTTGAGCAGGACCGCCTCTCCCGCCTCTCCCATGAGAATGGAATCCAGCGCGAGCTCCAGCCCGGCTGCCCCCACCGGAGCATCCGGTGAGAGTCCACCGATGATGGGCCGAGCGAGCGCCCGCGAGGGATAGAACCGCTGAAAATCCCCGGTGAGGTGAACCCCATCCAGCTTCCGCAGAGGCTGCACCTGGGTAGCGGTGAAGGGCCCGTGGAAGTAGATCCAGCGCTTTCGCGCGCGGAGGTCCCGTTCCAGAGCTGTCCGGGAGACGCCCAGATGTCGGGTGAGCAGTTGGAGGCCCCGCCGCCAATCGTTGAGCTCGTTGGGAGCCACGCCGACGTGGTAGAACTCCTGGCTGACAGCCAGAGGAACGCCGTTACGATCATAGAGAGCGCCCCGCCGGGCGGGGAGCACGACCCGTTCCGTGCGCTGCCGCTGAGCCTGCTCGGCCCACCGCTCACCCTGCAGCAACTGCAGCTGGGCCGCTCGGGCAAGGATCGCCAGAACCCCCAGTGCAAAGGCGAATTGAACGACGGCAATCCGCGCTTGAGGCCGGGCCATCAGGGCTCGTTCTGGCCGGCTGCGGGTGGAAGCGGAAAGAGCACGAACTCGGAGTCGGCCGGCTCGTGAAGCCCGAAGCTTCGCGTTGCCATGGGCACCAAAACCTGACGGCTGGATGCCAGCCGGATTCGCCGCTCCAGCTCGGCCCTCCTTGCTTCCAAAGCGCGGCGTTCCTCGCGGAGGTCGTGCAGCCGCCTCGCCGTCTGGAGAGCTGCTGTTTGCCTGGCGACCACGGCCACCGCTCCTCCCAGGAAAATGAACAGCCACAGCAGCACCCAGTGGCGTCCCTTAAGCTGCATCAGCCATCTCGAAGATTCTCAGTTTGGCGCTCCGGGCCCGAGGATTTCTGGCAAGCTCATCCGCTCCCGGCGTGACCGGCTTACGCGGCTCGACCTTGCCAAGCGCGCGACCGCGGCAGACACAGATCGGAAGCCCAGGAGGACAGACGCAGCGTCGCGCCCATTCACGAAAGGCGTGCTTTACCAACCGGTCTTCGCCCGAATGATAGGTGATGATCGACAGCCGGCCGCCTGGTTCGAGTGCGTCTCTGAACGACGTGAGGGCGCGCTCCAGCTGGCCTGCCTCGTCGTTCACTGCCATGCGAACAGCCTGAAACAGCCTGGCAAACTCGGGTGGTCCCGCTTTGGCCCCCAGAGTCGCGCGAATGGCATTCACCAGGTCGTCGCTGGTCGCAAATGGATGACGCTCCCGCCGCCGTACGACCTCGGTTGCAAGTCGGCGAGCCCGGCGCTCGTCACCAAAGTCGCGAAATAATGCCTCGAGCTCTTGGGGCGGAGCCGTGTTCAGAATATCCGCGGCTGAGGGTCCACTCGCCCCCATCCGCATGTCCAGAGGGGCGCCAGGACGGAAGGTAAAGCCCCGCGCCTCCTGGTCCAGTTGCCGAGACGACACCCCGAGATCCAGCAGAATGAACTGGGGGCTGAATGCGCGAGCAGCCGCGAGGGCCTCAGGGGCAGCGTAAGGCGCGAGGAGATACCTGATCCGGTCTTCTCCCAGACGCGCCCGACTGACAGCCAGAGCCTCGGGGTCCCGGTCAATACCGAGCACCTCGATTCCCTCCTCCAGCAGCGCAGCCGAGTGTCCCCCATCGCCCAGGGTAGCGTCGACCGCGCGTTCAGCCCCGCGCGCGGCGGCGCGAACCTCCTGCAGCAGCACGGGGGCATGGAGGATCGAGCTTTGATCGTACATGGTTGGCTCGACAGGCTGAAACACAACACCCCGCCTGTGGACGGGGTGGGGTTTGTATCGGGCGAGCGGGGCTGACGGGGCTCGAACCCGCGACCTCCGCAGTGACAGTGCGGCACTCTAACCAAGCTGAGCTACAGCCCCCTGAACGGAGGGCGGAATATATAAGGGCTGCTTGTGATTGGCTATTAGTCGTTAGCTATGAACCACTGGGCTGCCGCTCCCCCGCCCTGAGCCGTTCGATGAGCCCTGCTTACCAACGCCTCCACGATCTCACACCTCGCTAATAGCTAATAGTTAATAGCTAATAGCTAATAGCTAATAGCTGACAGCTAACAGCTCATAGCTCATAGCTCACAGCCCATAGCTCATCTCCCTTTGCAATACGCCTTCAGCATCGATGCGATACGGGGTTTGTACTTCTTGATGATATCCAAATTCTTGTCCACCGCCCCCGGATTCACCGAACGCCCGGCAGTCAGCGCCGAGTCAGCGGCGAGGAGCAGCCCCTGCTCTTGTCGTGCCAGCTCGCAGGACTTCTGCTTCTCGGCGAGAGGATCGATCTTCGGGACCTGGAAGAGCATTGCCAGGCCCAACAGGTAGTTCGCTGCCGGGTACACCTTACCTGACGGATCTGCAGACTGGACAGCGAGCCGCAACAACTCGGCCGCGCCTTCCAGGTCCTGTGGCTCCTGCAGCAGCGGCGCGGCGCCGGTGTACAGGAGTGCCGCGGCGTTCTCCTTCGCCTGCGCGTCTCCGTGCTTCAAGGCGAACTCGATGAAGGGCACCGCTTCCTTCACTCGCCCACGGGCGACGGTGTCGGTCGCGGTCCTGGCAGTGGTATCAGTGCTGGTGGGTCGTGCAGTCGATCCTTGATGCGCGGGCGGGGTGATAAGCGCTCTGGCGGCTGCCAGGGCAGGCAGCACCGCGGTGGTGTCCTTGGCGATAATTCGATTCGTCACCGCAACCACGCTATCCACTGGTCCGGCCAGGGAGTAGGCTCGGTTGAGATAGCCCAACAACGTCAGGTTATCCGGATACTTCCGGGTTCCAATCTTGGCCCACTTGAGCAAACGTGCGGTGTCCGGCTTCTCGCCTTCCGCAGCGGCAGCCGAGATCTTGGTAAAAAAGAGCGTGTCGGCCTTGGTCGAGTCCGTGGCATACATGGTCTCCAGGGCATCCACCGCACACTTGAAGTCGCTCAGGAACAAGCACGCATTGCTCTTCAGATCGTACAGGTCGGCGTTATACGGGTCCAGCTTCAGTCCCTCGTCCGCCACTTCTCGCGCGGTTTCGGGATGCCCCGACTGCAGGAAGTACTTGAACAGCTCCTCCCGCAGCTTCTGGTTTGTCGGAGCCACTCGAAGCATCTGCTTGAATGCGACGAGAGTGTTGGCGGTGTCGCTGGCCGCCTGATACTGGGTGGCCAGAGCAGTCCACGCCGGCAGGCTCAGTGGATCGCCCTTGACTGCAGCCTGTAAGTGTTTCACCACCTCGGCTCTCGGTGCCTTCTTCTCCAAGGCGAGCTGCGCCAGACAGAAGTGGGCGAGGCCGTGATTGGGTAGGGTCTTGATGGCCTTCTCTGCCGCGTCCTCGGCCTTTTCCGGCTTCGAGGTCCGCTGGTCGACACACGCTTTGGCGTCCGGAAGCGACTTCACTGCGGGTGAGAGCGCCTGCGCCAGCTTTTTCCCGAAATCCTGGGTGCTTTGTCCCTGCCCCTGGGTCAGAGTGACCACGTTTCCCGCGTCATCATTCACGCCCGTGAGTCTGGCGGACACGGCCGTTCTGCCGCCCGCGCCCCGAGCCATGGTAGCGGTTACAATCACCCGAGCCTGAATGTTCTTCGCAAGAGTAGTGGCAAGTGGGGGGCTGAGAATGGCGTCGACCGGATAACCGTACTGCTTCAGCGCGTCGTTCATTTGCGACTGCTCGACGACGGTGAAATTGCGCCCGACGATATCCTTCATCTCCTCCCGAAACGCGGTCCCAATCCTCACCGCGTTCGCCGAATCCGCCGCCGCGAATGCGAAGGGGTTGGCAACCATCAGCCGGGGGGCCGCGTTTACGGTTTGGGTACGGGCACCGCGAGGGATGCCTTGCGCCGCCAGTGGGGCAGCCGATGCCAGAGCGGCGAACCCGATCAGAACCCTACGCAGATACATTTTCCTCGATCTCCCGAACAGGATGGCCCTAATGGGCCAGGAATAACCCGCATCTTCCTGCGGGTATCTATGGGCGAAGAGGGATTCGAACCCCCGACATCCTGCGTGTAAGGCAGGCGCTCTGAACCAGCTGAGCTATTCGCCCTAGAGCGACGCGGGCCCACTTCGGTTTTAGCGAGATTGCAGGGACCGTGCCGTGATGACGGACACCAGCTATGAGGCGATGCCTATAGGAAACAGGACGCAATACCCGAAAACCAGAATGACAGCCGCCACACTGGGGTGACCAGCGCGTAAGGTCAGATACCCCGCGATCAATACCAATACCGCCGCTGCAAGAATGATGAGATTGCGCGGGGCAAGAAGAAAATGCCTGGGTGGAGCGGAAGGCCGTGGATTAGACATAAGCCTTGAGCCTACTACGGTTCCCGACCATGGTCAAGTTCAGACGCCCCTGTAGGTTCGGGTTCGATCTCCCAGCCCTCGTCGAGCGCAGCGCGGCGCGGCAGATCAGCCCTGCGCCTCACTCGCACCAACAGCCAGATGGCCAGAACGATGATGCCCCAGCCGCCACCCGCCAGGAGCCACGTAACGAGACTGTACCGCTGGCGTATAGTCTTGCGCCATTCCACATCGAACTGAGCGACAGTCAGGCCGGTGGTTGCCCGGACAGCGGCCTCGAAATCTTCGCCGTCCATCAAACGGGTCAGTAGAGGCTCGAGCGAAGCGGACGGATGGCGCCGGGCAAGCTCTGTCACCGCTGAGACCGCCAGCGCATACGCGGCACCCGCCGCAGTGGCCGAACCCCGGAGGGCACCGTCCAAAGAGCGAAGATCCGGAACCCCGCCGCGTACCACCGCGAAATTGAGCTCGAGAGCATCGAGCCGGTCCCACTCGCCGGCTGCCCAGCTCGCATAGCCCTCGTCGAACCACAGTGGAACCCGGACTTGCACCGCATCATGGAGCGCCAGATGGGCCAGCTCATGCCGCAGTGTCTGATAGAGGTCGCCCTGATCGGCTCGAAGCAGGATCGTACGGGCACCGGGAAGGGCCACTGCAGCGCCCCAGGGAGGAGCTCGGCCCGAGGAGAGGGAGTCCAGATACCGCCCATTCGGAACTATGATCAGTCGCAGCGGACCGGGAACCCGCTTCCCCAGCCCTGGCCAGTCGGTGGCTTCACCTGCTCTGCTGGCCAGCGCGACGGCAAGATTCCGCTGGGGTTGCCAGGCGACAGCAGTCACCTGTCCCACGCGCACCGCCGTGGGCCTTTCCTGAATCGCTGCGAGATTCTCTCCGGGACCCAGACAAAGCAGGAGGCAGACTGCCAGCGGCGGGAGAACTACTGAGCTAAGGGGCTGCGCGGGACCTCGCCTCCAGCGGAAGCCACATCCAACATTTCCTGGCACCGTTTGGCCCAGGGACTGAACCTGTTCGCCCTCTGTCCGTCAGTCCACACACGGACGGCCTCCTCTCGCTCGCCCCCGAGCCAGAGCGCACGCCCCAACTCGAAATAGGCTTCGACAAGGTTGGGGCCGAGCTTGAGAGTCTTGCGAAGGAACGTTTGGGCATCTTCGTACATCTCCCGTTCCAGGTACACCAGCCCGAGATAATAATGGGCATACAGGGTTGCCTTCCGGTCATTGTCGAGACGGATGGCCTTCGAGAGATGCTCGATCGCCTCGCCGAAAATGCCTTTCTTGAGGCAGATATAGCCTACATTGATCCGCGCCAGTGCGTTAGCCGGCTCCTTCATGAGCACTTTGGAGAAGTTTCCCAGAGCGTCGTCATAATCCTCATGAAGCATCTGCGCCCAGCCGAGGAGCGACTGGGCCTGGACTGCCCCCGGTGAAAGGGCCAGTGCCTTCTCCAGTGCCTGCCTCGCGCCCTCGTAGTCTCCAAGGGAGATCAGACTCCAGCCCTTCTCTATGTACGTCGAGGCACCAAGGTGGTCTGCGTGCACTGCCGGACGGTCGCCGTTGAACTGGGGTGCGGGCGTGGTGTCGTCGATGCTGCTGGCCTTCTTGTAACGCTCTACCAGGCTCCTGATATCGTCCTTGAGTTGGCTGAGATCGGTAAGAGCGCCATCTACCCGCTTGAAGAGCGTGATGATTTCCTGCTTGAGGGATTGCCGCTCGGCAGGAGTCCCAGCCTGATCGACCCGCCCACCAAGCTCCTGTAGTTGGGTCTGGAGCTCTGTCAGCCAGCGATCGCTCACGCTAAGCCGCCCCCAGCTTATCCAGCTCTAAACGCTCGGTGGCCGACAGCAGTTTCCTGGCGTTCAGAATGATGATGGTGCGGCCTGGATAGGTGATGATCCCTGAGATGTACGCCGCAGCGAGGCCACTCACCACGGGGCCCGGCGCGGTGATCGTTGTGGTGTCTACCCGCATGACCTCCCGAACCTCGTCCACCAGCACTGCGACGCGCTGGGTTTCGAGCTCCAGGACCATCAGGCGCGTTTCCTCCCGGATGGATGCCTCCAACTCGAATCGCTTTCGCAGATCGAGCACTGGAACGGCACCGTCGCCGTACTGCATTACCCCCTCCAGGAACTGTGGTGCCTTGGGTAGGGGAGATGGTGGTGTATAGCGAAGGATCCGTTCCACCTGCAGGATGTCGAACGCGAACTCCTGCCGCCCGACCCGGAAGGTCACCACCTGGATATCGTCGCCGCCGTTCATGTGGGTAAAGCCTCCACAAAGCGAGAACTGAGCGCGGTCAGATCCAGCAGCGGCACCAGTTCACCTGCGTGGCGGGCGACCCCGATGGCCCACGGAAGGCTCGATCCCGGAGGCACCGGAAGGGCGGCCTCCCGCACCACGACCTCAGCGTCGTCGATCTCCAGGCATACTCTCCGCCCATCAACGAGCACTACGACCACGAGGTCCCCTCCAGCTGCGGGGCAGTCGGCGCAGTCCAGCAAGGCGCCGAGGTGCACAACCGGCATGATCCGGCCGTGTACGTCGGCAACCCCGCGCACCGCCGGTTCCCGTGAAGGAACGTGGTGCACCGTACCCACCTGGATGACTTCGATCACCTGCGCCAGCTCGAGTCCTACTCGCCGGGCGCCAGTTCGGACCAACAGAAACCCACCCAATTCGCGCTTCACGCTGACGTCAACCGGGTCAGCTCAGCCACGATGCAAGCAGCAATATCGGCAACAGGCAGAACATGGTGCGTCCCTCCCGAGCTCAGGGCGGCAGCCGGCATTCCATACACAGTCGCGGATTCGCGGTCCTGTGCGATGCCGATGCCGCCGGCGTCGTGAATCAGGCGCAGCCCCTCAGCCCCATCCCGCCCAATGCCGGTAAGGACCACACCGATCGCCCGGCGCTCAAAGAGGCGTGCAACGCTAGTAAAAAGTGGATCGGCTGCCGGCCGAACCCCCCATACCGTTGGTCCCTGATCGAGGGCGAGCTCGGGGCCATCGACTGGCGCAACCACTCGCATGTGAAAGTCACCCGGCGCCACGTACGCGCTATCAGCCAGAACAGGCATCCCATGCTCAGCCTCGACCACCCGAAAATGGCTTCGTACGCCAAGCCGGTCAGCCAGACTTCGGGTGAACTTGGGCGGCATGTGCTGCACGATGAGCACGGCGGCATCGAGACCTGTCGGCAGCTGCGGGATGATTTCAGCCAGCGCCCGGGGGCCGCCGGTCGACGCCGCGATTACGACACAGTGTTTGGCTCGGGACGTGTTGGGGGAGGCAGGCCGCGGAGCAGCCTCGCGCATGAGGCGTTGCGCCGGCGCGAGTCGCTTGACCTCCGCTGATCGTGCGGCACGCAGCACGATCAAAAGCCGCTCGGCGAATCGCGCGTTTGCCGCCGCACCCCGTTCATCCTCCTTCGCGACCAGATCGATGGCACCCAGTTCCAGTGCCCGAATCGCGGCCGCGGCGCCCGGTCCGACATGAGCGCTTACGACAACGATCGCACGAGGCGACTCCGCCATGATGTAGCCGATAGCTCCGAGACCATCGAGCTCCGGCATTTCGATATCCATCAACACGACATCGGGTACGTGGGCCCGGACCTTTCGGAGCGCATCCATTCCGTCGCGAGCGGTAGCGACGACGCGAAACTCACCCGATGCGTCCACCACCTCGCTCAGCAGACGTCTGAAGAACGGGCTATCGTCCACAACCAGGACCCGCCCTGGATCAGAGCTGCTGGATACCATGCGCCACCGTACTTACCTCGATATGGCCGTCGCGGACTCGCAGCCGCACGGTCCGCCCGAAATCCCCGCCGACCGCCTCACCCACGAGGGGCACACCATGCGTGTTCAGCACCTGGCGCGCGGCCACCAGGTTGCGCTCGCCCATCTGAATCGTCCCCGGCGGAGCCAGTGATGCAAACATGCTGGCACCGCCTGCCAATCGAGCGGTGATGCGCCCGGGCTCGGCTCCTTCGGAAACCATCAACTGGATGAGACGTGGAATGGCGGTCTGGGGGAACTTGGCGGGATTGGTGTCCACGCGACTCAGAGCCGGAGACGGCAACAGTATGTGCGCCATCCCGCCGACCTTGGCCTGCGCGTCGTGGAGCATGATGGCCACGCAACTCCCCAGACCAACAGTGACCAAGGTGTCGTTCTCCAGACCGCTCCGGAGATCGGCTACCCTCACCACGAGCTCCCGGCCGCTCACGCGGTCCGCCGATAGACCCGTTCACGCGGATCGAGCAAGGTGAGGCGCTCACGCGCGGGCCCGAAAAGGCTTTCTACCTTGCCCAGTACCAGAATACCGCCCGGAGCGAGAGCTTCGGCGAACGCGAGGAAGACCCGCTCCTGGGTTTCCCGCCCGAAATAGATGACCACGTTGCGACAGAGAATCAGCTGATAGTTCCGCCGCGGCGGCGGGTCTCTGCTCAGATCGAGCGATCGTACCACGATGCGGCGACGTACTCGTTCGATGACTCGATAGCCATCGCCGTCGGCCTCGAAATAGCGTTCCGCGAGATCGGCCGGCACGTCGGCCAGGGCTTCGCGCCGGTAGTACCCGGCCTGAGCCTGCTGGAGACATTCGCGGTCGATATCAGTTGCATCGACGCTCACCATGCCCAGCCTCTCCGGCCGTCCCTGGCGGTCGAAGTAATCGGCGATGAGGAGTGCCAGCGTGTACGGCTCCTCACCGGAGGAGCAGCCCGCGCTCCAAGCCCGAACTTCACCGCTCCCCTGGCAGACTTCGTGTAAGAAACCGTTACGGAGCACGTTCCAGGTATCCGCGTTACGATAGAATCGGGTGACGTTGATGGTGATTGCATCCTTCAGCCGCTCGTACTCTGCCGGACTCCCATCCAGCACGGCTTGGTACGCCGCGAAGCTGTGCACGCCGCATGCGCGCATACGGACGGCGATGCGCCGGCGCAGGCACTTGTCCTTGTAGGCATGAAGCGACAGGCCAGCCTCCCGCGAGATCTTGCGGGTCAGCGCGTCGAACCCGGCATCGTCCTCCGACATCACTGCGCCAGGTCCAGCATCTCGAGATTGGCGCGCGCGAGTTGATGGCCTGGGTTGAGCGTAGTGGCTTGGGCCCAGCTCGCACGGGCGCCGGCATGGTCCCGCTTCTTGTATGCGATGTTTCCGAGTTTGAAGTACAGGTCATCCCCCAGCTCCGGATTCAACTTGGCGGCCCGCTCGTACGCCTCGGCGGCTTCGTCATAACGGCCGTTGCGATAGAGAATGTCGGCCAGGTTCTTGGAGACCTGTGGCAGAGCGGGATCTTCCGCCAGGGCCGCGCGCAACATCGCCTCTGCCCCCTCCACGTCGCCGCTCAGCTCGAGCAACACGGCGAGATTGTTCTGCAGTACGGCATTGTTGGGGTAGGCCGCCACTCCGTCACGCGCTGCCTGGAGTGCTCCGGCGGCGTCATCGAGGCCGGCACAGGCCAGGCTCGATGCCCAGTACCACATGGCCGGCACCGGCTTGCCATTCATCAGCTCGCGGGCCTGGATCAGGCGAGTCTGGGCTACCTGGTTGTCACCTCGCTTGAGCGCTACGATGCTCCAGCCCAGCATGATCCGGGCGTCTTCGCGGGCGCGCCCTGCCGCGTCCCCGTACGCGGCCTCGGCTTCGTCCAGTCGGCCGAGCTGCTCGAGAGCGAAGCCCAGATTGTGGAGCGCGGCAGGCTTCGGCACTCCTGCATCGGACGCCTGGCGCAGGGATTCAGCGGCGTCCTCCCAACGTGCCTGGCGAACCGCGATGAGCCCCAGAAACAGCGGCGCGGCGCTGTCTGACGGGCGCAGCTCCGCCACCCGCCGGAACTCCCGCAGCGACTCCTCGAGCATTCCTGCCTTGTAGAAGGCGATCCCGAGGTTGCGATGCTCCTCGACTCGGCTGTCATTGGCCTTCGGGGCCGCGGCAGTGGAGGTGCCGACGCGGTGGGCAAAGCCAGCGGTGATAAGTCCGAAGAGCGCCTTGCCTACCTCGAACTCAACCAGACCGGATGCGTCGATGAGCTGCTGGACATCGCGGGTCCCGTCGACCAGGGGAAGAAGCCGCTGCTGTTCAGCGGAAAGCGTTGGCGCGGATTGGGTAACATGATTCTGATCGACTGAGAAGATCAGATCGAACGAGGGAATCTTCTTTTCGATCAGGCTCCACTCGTCGACCCGGCGGGCGCCCTCGAGCAGCAATGCCTCGGGACTTATATGGACGAGAAAGTCTTCGCTCTCGGGCTTCACCCCGGCCTCGAAGTTGAAAGTGCCCGAGGTCCAGGTAAACAGATAATACACCGCCTCCTCGATCTGGATCCGCATGTAGTCCTCGAGCTCACTACGACTCAGGGTACCCAGCCCAACCAGAATCTCGCCCAGCTTGTGCTCCCGATCGTCTTCCTGAGCGGCTATCGCCCGCTCGAGCTCCTCGGCCGTGATACGCCCCTTGCGAACCAGGAGATCTCCCAGCCGATCGCGGCGGTTGACGATGGTGGCAAAGGTGATCTGTCCCTCGTCGAGATAAATGGTGCCGAAGTTGTGCCGGTCGGCGAGGGCAAGACATCCGGTGCGCCGGCCCAGGAACAAGAGCTGAATGACGTCGGGTAGACTGGCTTCCTTGAGGCTGCCTTTGATAGCCATCAGCGCCACTCCTCGACGATCCGGTCGCCGACATCCGGCCAGTCCCACACGATCTTTTCTCGGCTGCGCGCTCCGCTTGCAGGTGCCACGATGCCGCTGGACCGGGTGGCAATCGGGCGCCGCGCCGGCTTAGGGGCCGGGGCTTCGAGGATCTCACGTGCGAGAGCGACCGTCGGAGCCACACCCTTCGACTCAGCCGCGTTCAGGACCCGTTGCAGCAATCCGAGCAGCGCCCGCACTGACTCAGCCGGGCGCGATCCGAGATAATCGATCAGTTCCGCATCGGGAGCTGCCGTCTTTCCCTGGAGAGCGCGCTCCAGGACCTGGTGACGGATCTCGCGGTCTGGCGCGGGGAGATCGACGACCAGCCCACCCTCGAGCCGGGTTCGCAGGCGCGGCTCGACTCCGGTCAGGTCGGACAGCGGCACGGCCGAGCTGAAGATCATCTGACGGCCGGACTCGATCAGGAAGTTGAAGAGCACGAACAACTCGTCCTGGGTGCGGTCCTTTTCTGCCACGAGATGCACATCGTCGAGCAGGAAGGCTGCCGCCGAGCGATATCGGGCGCGCCAGGCCCCCACGGCATCTCGATCGATCGCTTCGATCAGCTCGCTGGTGAACTCGTGCGCGCTGAGACAGGCCACCGGGCCCCTGGCCTTGCTCATCAGCGCGTTGCCGAGCGCATGGAGGAAATGGGTCTTGCCCACTCCACCGGCACCTACGATCACCAGTGGGTTGTACCGTATGGCAGGTTCGGCCACGACGGCGCGCGCGGCCTGCAACGCCATACGATTGCTCGGCGCTTCCACCAGATCCGCGAGCTTCCAGAGTGGAGACGGTGCGGGAGGGGGGTGGGCTCCCTGGCGGGCGCGCTGAGTAAGAACCTCCGCGCCCAGGATATCATCCGGATCCCGGAACGCCGTGGACCCCGCCAGGTCAGGAGCGAGCTCCGCCGCCTCGGCATGAAGTACCTGCAAGCGGGTAACGTCAGCGGCGAACTGGCGCAACACCTCCTCCGGGTCAACGGTCATCTCCTGCTGAAGGAGCGCTTCGATTCGAGTGGTGCGAAAACCTTCTCCCTCCCACCGGAGAATCGCGGCGGCGACCTTGGTACGCCACGTATCCATTTGCTGCGAAACGGTAGCCGAGACTTCAGAGAGGAAATCACCGAATTCGTCATCAGCGGAGGATCGATCGGCTGCCTGCTCCGCCTGGTTCGACTTTTCCGTCCGCCCCGCCTTCTCCGTTCTCTCCGACACTTCACCACCCGCCAGTGCCCGCGCCTGGGCCGGCTGAAGGGGGGTATCACTCACTGCCTGAAACGCCACCAGCCGGTTGAGCGCTCCGAGAAGCTCCCGCACGTTGTCGATGGCCAGTGAGGCGACGGCCTCCAGCACCCCCTCACCGAATGTGGCTCGCCGCTCATCCGCCTTACGGCGGAGGATCGCCACCCGCGTCTCGTAGTCCGGCGCCGACACGTCGATGACGAGCCCTCCGGCAAAGCGTCGAATCAGGCGCTCATCCAGCGCCTCGATCTCGGCAGGAGGGCGGTCGCTGGTGAGGACGATCTGACGGTTGGCTGACTGAAGCGTGTCGGTGAGCCGCAGGAGCTCGGACTGCATCTCGCGCCGATGGGTGAGGAACTGTACGTCATCCACCAGCAGCAGATCGACGTCGTTGAACCGGCGCCGGTAGGCGTCCCCCTGCCCCGCGGCGATAGCCGCGTGGAACGATTCGACAAACTCATCGAGGGTGAGATATTCGACCGACAGATTGGGGTTGATCGCCCGCGCGGAGTGGCCGATGCCCATGAGAAGGTGGGTCTTGCCAAGCCCGGGCCGGGCATAAATGAAGAGAGGGTTGTACACCGTGCCCGGCGACTCCGCCACAGCTTTGGACGCAGTGAACGCGAGCCGGTTGGCGGCCCCGATCACCAGGGTATCGAACCGGTACAGCGGGTTCAGGGTCGCGGTCACGCTACCTGGCTCCCTGCGGCGAGCTTCTTCAGCACCAGCTCCGACACGCCCTTCAGCGTCTCGAAGACACCCGCGCCGTGCAACGCATCGGCGGAGAAGCTGTGCACCGCCCGAAAGTTCAGCGCGTCGTCCATTTCGTCCTGTGTCAGGATCAGGTCGCGCGGAAGATCCTGCTTGTTGTACTGGAACACGACGGGAAGCTGCCGGATGTCCACACCCTGACCCAGAAGGTTGTCCTGGAGGTTTTGCAGGCTCTCGAGGTTGTCATCGAAGCGACGCGCCTGGCTGTCGGCGACGAAGACCACCCCATCAGCGCCTTGCAGCACCAGCTTGCGGGTGGCGTTGTAGTAACTCTGCCCCGGCACGGTGTAGAGCTGGAACTTGGTCGAGAAGCCGGAGATAGTACCCAGCTCCAGGGGAAGAAAGTCGAAGAACAGGGTCCGGTCGGTCTGCGTGGCCAGCGATACCATTCGTCCACGTCGCGCCTCGGGCACACGGCCGTAGACGTACTGCAAATTGGTCGTCTTTCCGGATCTTCCCGGGCCGTAGTAGACGATCTTGCAGGTGATTTCGCGCGCAGTGAAGTTGACCAGTGACATTTCCCGTTACCGCCCGAAAAGCTCTTTGAGGCTCGCGTTGAGCTCGCGTTCGAAATTCTCGGCCACCAGCGGTGGCGCGGCTGTCTCCCGCGGCGCCGCACCGACCAACTGCTCGACCATCTGATCAAAGAAGAGCTGGACCAGTCCAACCGACGTCTCCGGCCCAAACACCACCAGGCCGATCCAACGACCCCTCGGCGTGGCGAAGGCCGCGAGCATGCAGCTCTGACGGTTACCGCCGTGGACCACGGCCCCAAAGCGCGGAGCACCCATCTGGCGGGCGAGCTCCTCGGTCGAGGCTACGATGGCCGACCCCAACGCCGCCGCAGTCATCACCTCGAAAGAGCGCGCGAATCCATGCTGGGCGATGACCTGGCCGGAGGTGGTCATCAGCAAAATGAGCCTCGCCGAAGATTCGGCGAGAAACGTCTGCAGCGGCTCCACCACCCATGGCTCGAGCGCACGCATCAGGTGAGGCTGCCGACCGCGTCGAGCATCTCGAGGCGGGCGAGCCCCAGATTGGCGTCTACGCCGGCGAGCGCCACCAGGACCAGATCATTGCGGCCTGATGCTGCCAGCACCGAGCCGGCGTTGCCCCGCAGGTGCACGAAAGTAGGAATCCGCATACCAGCACCCTGGGTGGCACGACCGAGCCGTTGAACCAGGCTACCAGCAAGCGCAGCGATAGCACGTCCATCGATGCCATCCATAAGCCGTTCCGCGACGACCAGCCCATCAGTCGCCGAGATCAACAGCGAGCCACGCACTCCGGGGACCTGCGTGACCCGCTCGAGCGCGGTATTCGCCGGACTCATTCGCTGCCACTCAGCCAGGCGCGTGCCTTTCTCGCGGCACGCTCGGCTATGAGCCCCAGTCGGGCCATCGGCAGAGAAGGATCCCGCATCGTCAACAGGACAGTCTCCGGCGTGGGGGCGACCAGAAAAAGGTTGCCCTCCGGCGATTCCACTGCGATGGCTTGCCAGGTGCCGAGCCCAAGGAGACGCGTGGTTCGCGCGGCTTCCCTGGACACTCCGGCAAGCTCCGCCGCCACGCGGTCGCCTACCTCCTCGTTCTCGGGGCTGCGCAAACT
>DATFFX010000033.1:0-17163 GCA_035249825.1 Gemmatimonadales bacterium
AGCGAGACTGGAATCATCCGTCCATCATCATCTGGACCATCGTCAACGAGAACTGGGGTGTCGATCTGGCGGTAAACGCCGGGCACCGGGCCTGGCTTTCTGATATGTACAACCAGCTGAAGGCGCTGGACCCGCACCGCCTGGTGGTTGGAAACTCCCCTTGCTTTACGAATTTTCACGTGGTTACCGATATAGAGGATTTTCACAACTACTATGCCATGCCCGACCACTATCGGAAGTGGCGTGATTGGGTTCAGACGTTTGCCAGCCGGCCGCCGTGGACCTTTGCCCATGTGTACGAGAACATCGAGTCGTGGCGGGAGTACATCCGGGATCCATGGAACCCGGTTGCTCGGCAACCCGCGCCCGAGGTCCGCAGGCGGGGGAGTGAGCCGATGGTCGTGTCGGAGTTCGGCAACTGGGGGTTGCCGGACGTGGCCAAACTGAAGGCTTGTTATGGGCGGGAGCCCTGGTGGTTCGAGACCGGCATCGAGTGGGGTGAGGGTGTCGTGTACCCCCACGGCATCGAGCAGCGCTACAAGGCATTCCACCTGGACAAGGTCTTTCCCACGCTCTCCGACCTCGCGGCCGCAAGCCAGCGGATGCAGTTCACGGCTCTCAAGTACCAGATCGAGCAGATGCGGCGGCACCCGAGCATCGTGGGGTACGTCATCACGGAGTTCACTGACGTGCATTGGGAGAGCAACGGATTGCTCGACATGTGCCGCAATCCGAAGGCATACTTCGACGTGATCGGCCAGGTGAACAGTGCCGATGCCATCGTGCCTACTGACTGGGAACGGATCGCCTTCTGGGAAGGTGAGCGTTGCGAGGTAAGACTGGCGCTTTCCCATTTCTCCTCGACCGACCTCCGGAACGCCCGGCTGGAATGGAATCTGGATCTCTGGCCCGAGGTACGGGGGACGTTCGAGGGCGTCACCCCCCAACGAGCGCAGTTGACCCAGCTCGGTACTGCGGTATTCGAGGTGCCCAGGCTTGAACAGGCCGCACGGGCGCGACTGGAGATGCGGCTACTGAATGCCTCGGGTGACCTGGTCACGCGGAACCATCACGAGCTGTACTTCTTTCCCCGGGCCGAGTCGCCGCAGCGGCATGTGAAGCTCGCTGTTCCCGGGCTGCCAAGGCTGGCCGCGCGTTTGGCTGGCATGGGTTACGAGCTCACGGAGCAGGAATCGGCCGATCTGGTCGTCGTGGAGCGGATGACCGATGAGCTCCGTTGGTACGCTCAGAATGGCGGCAGGGTCCTCTGGCTGGCCGAAGAGCCTGATTCGGAACAGACTCACCTGGGCAGCATCAGCATCGCCCAGCGGCACGGCAGGAGCTGGCAGGGAGACTGGGCCAGCAGCATGAGCTGGATCCGTCACGACAAGATGTTTGGTGGGATCCCCACCGGCGGCACGGTGGACTTCGCCTTTGCCGACCTGACTCCCGAGACAGTGATCGTCGGTCTTACACCACGAGACTTCGCGGCGAACGTGCACTCGGGGTTGTTCGTGGGTTGGGTTCACCACCTGGTGGCGCTGGTCGCGGAGCGGCCGATAGACCGGGGGCGGGTCATGATCTGCACTTACCGGCTGCGTGATCACCTCGGTAGTCACCCGGTGGCGACTCTCATGATGAAAGACATGATCGAGCGTATCGCCAGGCCGGGGGAGGCCGAGCCTCGGCAAGCAACCCCGGGTGCGGTAGCGGCGGAACGGTAGCTAAAACCGTAGCATGGCGTGGCGAAGCGCGCCGGCGTAGTCCTCGCACAACACCCGATCCAGGCGATTGCCCTCACCAGGCTGGAGATCCCAGAGACCACTGTTGTGCCAGTGATTGGCATCGTCCCAATCGGGACGATCGATGATTGGATAGATACAGATCCCTTCGATCGGTACACCCATCGCGCGGGCGTGTTGCACCTCCTCGGATACCTCCGAGATCCATCGCCCCCGCCCCGCGCCGAAATGACTCGTCTCCGACAGGATCATTGGGCGATCGTAGCGATCGTACACCTCAGATAGCAGATACCGGAGTGGCACCCAACGCCGGTCCCGCGGAGTATCCTCCCACCGGAGGCGCTGGTCGGGGTACTCCCACTCGTTTGCGTGATAGAAATTGACACCGATGATGTCGAGGTACCGGGGGTGCCCACCCAGGCTGGGATCGAGCCCCCCAGCCAACATATCCCAGGCCTCGAACTGACGGGCTCGCTGGTCGGCCGCGGCCCTGGCCAGATCTGGTCGTCCCCGTGGTGGAATCACGTGGATGAGCGGATCCACGTGGATCATCCGGGCACGAGGATCCACCTCCCAGATCGCTTCCATTCCAGCGATAGCCGCTCGCACGAGTTGCCGCTTGATCTCGTGTCCCTGCCCGCGGCCATGGGGGTGGATATAGCCAACTTCGCCCGCCGCCCACGCGAAGAATGAGATCTCGTTGATCGGCACGTAGACGGGCGCAATGTCCGTGTGGTCGGAGATATACCGGGCGGCGGCGCCGCAATAGCGAGCAAACCGTTCTACGAATCCCGTCGTCTGCAGGTGCACATCATCGGGCCAGCCGTAATGGCAGAGGTTCCACAGGACCTGAATACCCATCCTTTCGGAGGTCTCCACGACGGGCAGAACCGACGAGAAATCCATGCGACGGCCCCGATCGATCAGATGCCAGCGCATGCCCTCCCGCACCGTGGCGATGCCAATCTCCCTGAGACGCGCGTAATCCTCCTCGATCAACAGGTCATGCTGGGTCGCCGAGATCAGATCGAGCCGAACTCCTCCTCCGTTTATCTGGCAGGATGACTCGAATCCCGCCATCCAATACGAGCGAAATGGACCATTCATGTGCTTGCCCCATCGAAGGATTGCTCCACCCCGATGTTGCCCACCGAGTTTTCGGCATCGCTCACATAGCTGCGGAACTGCTCGACCAGCGGGGTTGGCCTCCAACGCTGCTCATCCCCATCCAGCGAGTAGAGCCCCAGCTCGAGGCGGTATTCATTCAGTGGTCCCCTTCCGAAGCGGTAGCGCCAGTCGATCATGGTGAACAAGGGAAACCAGGTATAGCCCAGAACCGGGATTCCCCGGCCCCTCAACGCACGGATTGCGGTAACCGAGGCCTCGAGCCAGCGGGCCCTGATCGACTCATCTCCCTTGGCACTGGTTTCCGTGACCATGATGGGCAGCTCATACCGGCGATAGTAATTCTCGATCAAGGTGTTGAAGCCGGCGCCGTCCTGCTCCACAGGCTGGTACGCCAGACGTCCTTTGCGGTCTATGTAAAGCTGGGTGGTCGACCACTGGGGGTAAAAGTTGAGGCCCATCAGGTCGAAGGGCACCGGACGGGACGCGATCGCCGACAGGTGATCCGGCGAGGCGCCGCTCCGCACCAGCCAGGGGAACAAGGAGTGAGAGGGTGTGACCCGTCCAGTGAGGAGATCGAAGGGCAGAAAGGTGCGGGACTGCTCCTCCTGGGCCACCGCATGCAGGTCCTCCCGCGCCGTGCGGCTCAGTCCGGTTGCCTCTACATGCACCAGGACCATATCCGGATTGACCGTCTTCAGGGCAGCGGAGGTCTGGATGATCCCTTCGATGGCTTGGAGCAGGACATGCACGTAGCCGCTCTCGCTCCGCAGATACGGGGGCCACAACCCCCGCTGCCCGCAGTACAGAGCGGTGACTATTGGCTCGTTCAACGGTGTATACCACCGAACCAGCTTCTCGTACCGGCTGGCAAAAGCCTCAGCATACCTGGACACGGCGGTAGGGTACTCCGAGCTGGCGAATTCCCGACGCAGCCAGAAGGGGCAGCCGTAGTGCATCAAATCAATGACGGGAGTGATGCCCAGCTCTTCAACGATGTAGGGGATTACCTGATCGGTCCACCGCCAGTCGTAGTCGCCCGGCTGAAACGGTTCGATTCGGTACCAGGGCACGCCCCAGCGAAGCATGCGTAGTCCGAGGTCCCGAACCAGCGCCAGATCCTCCCGCCAGTGCTCGTAATGTCCCATGAGCTGGTATTCATCCAGCGCACGGTGGCCTGGGCGAGTCTGGGGAACGAAGGTGTCCTCGATGCCGGTGGCCCAGAGAAAATCCTCGGGCCGCCGGCGGTGAAGGGCGTTTGGCATCAGGGAAAGGTACTTTCGCTCTTCTCAGCCCTCACTTCCGGTTAGCGCCGGCGCTCGCGCCACCGGGGTCTGCCGGAGCTCAGACACCGATCCCGCTGCTTTCTTGCCCGCGAGGAACGCGTGGTCCGAGTTGTAGTACTCCCATTCCGCATAGCGCCCGGCCAGAACGATATCCTGGTTCGAGAGCCACTCACGGATCAGGTTGACGTTCTCCGCCCGATCATGATCGTACACCACGTAGGCAATGGGCAGGTCCACCTGGTGTGCGGCCCAGATCGGATCGTCCGGCGTGAAGAAGCCGACTTTGTGACAGTCGGCGATACAGCGCTGGATCAGCTCGTCTCCCTCGACCGGCAACGGCTTCGCCTCCGAGTAGGTAATCTCGCAGGTGAGCCCAAATCCGCCCGGCGGGTTGCAGTGCGGGCTGGCGTTGCCCTGGACGAAGATACGATGGAAGACGGTGTCTTCGGGGTAATAGATCCAGTGCTTTTCGGTGAGGTTCTCGCGGCCCACTCCGATGTTTACACAGCGCACCGACACGTGCCGCAGAGCCGCGGCGGCGCGGCGCACATCATTGGGTGCCTCCGTTCCGAATATGCGTACCAGCGACGGTAGTGGCATGGTGCTGATGAGGTACTCGTACGGCACGGCACTGCCGTCGGACAAGGTCACCTCGTGCCGCCGAGGTGATACGGCCATTACGGTGGTGTTGAGACGAAGCTCGCCCTCGAGGTGCGGCAGAAAGCCATCCATAAGGGCCTGAAATCCGCCGTGGAGCGGATATCCAAACCGTGCGTTGGGTCCCATCGGTTTCGGTGCCGGCGAGAGAGCACCGTGAATCATCTCCTCGAGGTTCGGAAGAGGAACTCGTCCCCCCAGCCATGACGTCTCCATCTCGGCCAGCGGGACCGCCCAGAGTTTCTGATTGTAGGGAATGGCAAAATGCCTCGCGATTCCGCCTCCCCATACCTTATAGATGAACTCCTCGAAATTCCGCGGCTCACCTTTAAAAATTGGAGGGGTTCTGCGCTCGTGCCCCGCGTACGCCAGTCGCTTGCCTTTGCCGTTGGCCTTCATCAGCGGCTCGAACATGCCCCGGCGATCGGGCCCGGTGTAGTCGCTATTCGCGCCTCTATCTGCCGCAGGTTTCTTGGCCGTGAGGCTGCCGAACCGGGCCTCGATCGCTCCGACGATGCATTCGGAGATCACCTCGGGCGGGAGGCCGTACAGCGCGCCCTGGAAGGGATACCGGGTATACACATTCTTGCTGTAGATCCATGCTTCACGGTCCTGCCAGTGGACGTTGTCGCCCAGCAGCATCTGGTACATCTCATGAACGTACGGATCGTTGGAAAACATGATGTGGCCGGCCATGTCGAAGGTGAAGCCGTTGTCCTCGACTGACCGGCACCAGCCTCCGACCCGATCGGCCTGCTCTACGAGCAGCGCATCCTTACCAAGATGGTATGCTGCGCTGAGCCCCGTCGGTCCAGCCCCCACGACGACTACCGGGGGTACCGAAGCTGATGGTTTTGTATTTTGAGGTGGCATGTGAGCGCCATGAATCCTTTCTCATACTTTGAGCTCTGCAGGCTCGGATTAACACGCAACAACCCGTCAGGCGGGTACCCGCTGGGCTGTTCTGGCCGCCATCACTGAGGTCAATAACCCTTCCATCCTGGCTACGGTGGCATCCCAGGAGGTCCCTGCCAGTACCTGGCGCATCTGCGCTGCCCTCCGCGCTCGCTCCTCGGCGGACGAGGACATCGCGGATTCGCACGCCGCAAGGAATTCCTCCGGCGTGCCGCCCAGATAGACGATGTCTCCATATGGCTCAGCCACATCAGTAATGGGCGTGCTTACGATGGGGAGCTCGGCGGCCATGTACTCGAGGGTCTTGGTTGGACTGATGAACTTGGTCGCATCGTTGCGAGCGAACGGCAGCAGACACACGTCCCAGCCCGCCAGATAGCGGGGCAGCTCCTCGTACGAGCGCTGGCCGAAGTAATGGACGTTCGGTTCTCGTGGCAGCCGGGCGGGATCGATCTTGACGACCGGTCCTACCAGTACGATCTGCCACTCCGGATGAGCTCGAGCCAACCGCTCGACGATTTCCAGATCGAGCCGCTCATCGATGACGCCATAGAACCCGAGCCGGGGATGGCTGAGCTCAGCCTGGTCCTCAGCCTCACGGACATCGCCTGCAGCCCCGCGGAGCCGGAAGTGCCCGGCATCCACACTGCTCGAAAAGCAGTGAACGTTCGGGTGAAGGGACTGTTTCGCCCGGTACAGGCTCGGCCCGCCTGTAAACACAAGATCAGCGTAATCCAGGAGCTGGGCCTCGAGTGCCAGGAGTTCTGGAGGCGCGCCCAGGAAGAGCGATAGCTCGTCCATGCAGTCGTACACGGCTGCGTCGGGATCCAGAGTCAGCGCGAGTGGCAGGGCCATAGGCGTGTACAGCCATGCCAGCGGGTTGGCTGGGCCGAGGTCAGTAATCAGCTCGGCCATAAGGGGCTCGAGCGCGGCGCACTGCTCTCCATGAAACCCGGGCGCCTGCACCCGCGTGTAGGGGCGGTAGACGGTCACATTGGGGTGCGGATTACTACGCTCCCAGCGCGGCGGGCCATCATGGTCGAACTCCGGCTCCTCTACGAAAACGACCGGGTGGGTGGCCGCAAGTCGCGAAAGCAGGTGCTGGGGGCGTTGATAAACGAAGTTCCAGCGCAAGTGCGAAAAGGCAACGATGGTATACGAAAGCTGCATGAGGCGCTCGTGCGTGTGCGGTAGAACTTCCGTTTGGTGGTGTCTTCAGCGTCAGATTGTTCGGCGGAACCTCCCTTCACCAAGCAGCTCAGCTACTCGGGTCCGCTACATGCCTGTTGACTGCGCTGACATCTTCGACGGGGGAGAATCTCGCCGTTTTTTCGGCTAGTTTCAGGGTCGCGCGCCTCTCTCATGGTGTGAGTGCCATCACAGAAGAGTAAGGTGAATTGATGAGTTTCAATGAGTCCGGGGTCAACGGCTAACGTCGAAAGTCTGGTTCAGGGCCATCTGCCTTGAACCTGGCCGTACGTAGTTGGCCGCTCCGAAGGAGGAAGAATGACGAAATCATTCCTCGGCGGTCTGACCGCCGGTGCAGGGCTGGTGTATCTGCTCGATCCGGAGCACGGTCAGACTCGACGGGAGCGACTTGCGAAACGGCTGCGCCCCGTCCTGGAGGGCGCTACTCACGCGCTGGAACGTGGTGCGGGATCGCTAATCCAGCCCAGTCCCGGATATGGCGCCCGCGTCGGGGACCTCGAGGGCCTGGAAGAGGCGACGCTTCGATCACGTGAGCGCGAGCCATCTGCAGCCGGCGGCAGCGAAACCGCCTTCCGGGTTGCCGGGGGGCTGCTGGCATTATACGCGCTGACACGACGAGGCAAGCTCGCATCACTGCTACGGATGATGGGTACCGGTTTCCTGGTCCGCACGGCTCGGCGCAGCGGTCCCGCTTCAGGTGGTGTTGCCCCGATGGACCGCCGGCGAGCCGTGGATATTCAGAAGACCTTGTACATCGACGCACCGGTGGACCAGGTGTATGCCTTCTGGAGCAATTACGCGAACTTCCCGCTTTTCATGTCTCATGTCCGCGAAGTCGAGGATCTCGGGGGCGGGAGGTCACGCTGGAGCGTCAGCGGCCCGGGCGGCGTCACGATCGAGTGGCGGGCGATGTTGACCCAGCAAGCACCTGACCAGGTGATTGCGTGGCGCAGTGAGTCAGGCTCCATGCTGGAGAACGCCGGTATCGTCCGTTTTATCCCCGCCGGTGCGGGGACCCGAGTGAACCTGCGCTTTTGCTATCTGCCGCCGGCTGGAGGTGCCGGGCAGGCGGTGGCGGAGCTGTTAGGGTCGGATCCTCGCGCCAAGTTGAACGAGGACCTCGGACGGATGAAGGCACTGCTGGAGGCTACTACAAGGAGCGAGTTACATGGCAAAGAATCTCAGTCGTAAATTCGCGACAATGTCGGAGGAGGAACGGCTTCGATTTGCGCGGGAAGAGAGCGAAGGGACCGATGAAGGACCAACGGAGCTCGATTTTGAGGAGCCTCGTGATGGTGACAATATGGGACCCGGCTTCGCCAGTCTGAAGGAAGAGATTGCCGATCCGGAACATCGCGATGGATCGGCCGCTCTGTTGGACGACGAGGCCCACCAGCGCGCACTGCGGAAACAGGAGCAAGAGCGTCAGGCCGCGGGTCCCCAGCCGGAATGAGCCAGGCCGGAGAACACGAGCGAAGTGCCCGGAATGCTGCGCCGCTGTTGCTGGCGGCCGGCGTGGCCTTGCTGGCGATGCGCAGGCTGTCTTCGAATCCCGGCTACAGTCTGCATGGGCGGGTCGCGCTCATCACTGGCGGCTCGCGGGGTCTGGGTCTGGAACTGGCGCGGCAGTTGGCGGTCCAGGGGGCCAGGGTAGCTATCTGTGGCCGGGATGCGGATTCGCTTGCTCGAGCCAGGACCTGCCTCCGGGAGAACGGCGCCGAAGTGCTGTCAGTGCCAGCTGACGTGTCTGATCCCGAGTCAGTGGCAGAGATGGCCGACACTGTGCGCCGGCACTTCGGTGCCATCGATGTCCTGGTCAACAATGCCGGCGTCATCGAGGTAGGCCCCGCCGTGACGATGTCGCTGGCGGATTACGAAGAGGCGATGGCCACCAACTTCTGGGGCATGCTTTACCCCACCTTGGCCATCCTTCCCGAGATGCGGAACCGGCAGTCCGGGCGCATAATCAACATTACGTCGATCGGCGGCAAGCTCGGCATACCTCACCTGCTGCCTTACAGTGCCAGCAAGTTTGCGGCGGTGGGGTTCTCACAGGGGCTCCGCGCCGAGGTCGCGAGTGACGGGGTGAAGGTCGTGACCGTCTGTCCCGGCCTCATGCGGACCGGGAGTCCGCGTAACGCCACTTTCCGGGGTCGGCACAAGGCCGAGTACGCCTGGTTCAGCATCAGCGACGCCCTGCCCGGCCTGTCGGTAAGTGCCGAAAATGCGGCACGGCGCATCATCGCGGCGTGCCGCCGGGGAGACGCCGAGCTGGTCTTTCCGGTTCCCGCCAGGCTTGCAGCAGTCGCGAACGCGGTCGCACCCGGCATGATGGCTGCCGTCCTCGCTACCGTCGGCCGGATGCTGCCCGGCGCCCATGGTCAGGCGTCAGTTCGCAGGAAGGGGGCTGAAAGCCAATCGCGGCTCTCTCCGTCCTTACTCAGCCATCTTGGTGACGAGGCGGCAAGGAAGTACAACCAGATCGCCCCAGTGGAGGGCGCGAACTCATGAGGAAGGCCCATGGCATCGCACAATGGCAATGCTTCAGCGGAACGTTGGGAGAATCTTCGCAGGCATCAGGACGGGGGCGAGAGGAACGCCGGGCGGACCGGGCGCCTGATATCAGGCCTGGCAGGGGCGGCGCTTCTGGTCTTCACATTTAGACAGAAGCGGCTGCGTCCATTCCTCTTTCCAGTAGCAACCGGGTTGCTCGCCAAGGCGTTCACCGGTGGCCGCAGCGAGAATGACGTTCGCGGCTCCACCCGGAGTGTCCAGGGCAGCCCGGTAGCCAGTGTCGGCCGGGGGAGGGGTATCAAGGTCGAGGAGAGTGTGACGATCAATCGGCCCGTCCTCGAGGTCTATCGCTTCTGGCGTAACTTCGAGAATCTGCCCCGTTTCATGGATCATCTCGAGTCCGTCACCGTGCTCGATGAGACCCGATCCCACTGGGTGGCCAAGGCACCAGCGGGAACCCGGATCGAATGGGATGCCGTGATTCACAACGAGATCGAGGACGAGCTGATCGCGTGGCGTTCTCTCCCCGGCTCGGAAGTGAACAATGCCGGCTCGGTGCACTTCACACCAACTCCCGATGGCAGCGGCACCGATGTCCGTGTGGTACTCAGCTATGAGCCACCGGCCGGCAAGCTCGGGGCCGTGATGGCCAGGCTGCTGGGTGAGGAACCCTCCAGGCAGGTAGCCGACGATCTGCGGCGCTTCAAGCAGGTCATGGATTCGGGAGATGTCCTGGCTGCTACCCTGACCCACGGGAAGGGCGTAACTGGGGGGTGATGTACGATTGCGTCGTCGTCGGCGGTGGGCCGGCAGGGCTCAGCGGAGCTCTCATGCTGGGTCGCTGCCGCCGTAGCGTGCTGGTGTGCGACAGCGGTAAGCCGCGCAATGCAAGATCTACCGGGCTGCATGGGTATCTCACCCGTGACGGTATCGCCCCTTCAGAGTTACTCCGAATCGGAAAAGAAGAGGTGGCTCGTTATCCATCGGTTGAATTCCATGGGGACGAAGTCACGGACGTGCGAAGGACGTCGGTTGGCTTTACTGTGGTTTGCCTCGGAGGCCGGGAGTTCGAGGCCAGGAAGCTCCTCCTCGCCACCGGAGTGGTAGACGAGCTGCCTGAGGTAGATGGGCTGCCTGAACTCTATGGTAGAAGCGTGCACCACTGCCCATACTGTGATGGCTGGGAGTGGCGCGGCCACCCGCTCGCGGTTTACGGCCGGGGTGACACCGGCTCGGCGCTGGCGCTGGGACTCACGGTGTGGAGTGATGATGTGGTGCTCTGCACCGATGGACCGGAAGGTCTGTCGGCTGATGAAGAGGATAAACTCGCTGCAGCCGGAGTCGGGGTTCGGGAAGAACCAATCGCGCGGCTCGAAGGTCGCGCCGGCATGCTGGAACGCGTGGTCTTCGCTGACGGCGAGTCACTGCCCCGCCGGGCTCTGTTCTTTGCCTCGGGGCAGCATCAGAAGAGCCACCTGGCTCAGAAGCTCGGTGCCCGATTCAACGAGAAGGGCACGGTCGAGACTGGCAGTTGCGAATCAACCAATGTACCAGGTCTGTTCGTCGCGGGTGACTCTTCCAAAGAGGCCCAGTTCGTGATCGTCGCCGCCGCAGAGGGCGCGGAGGCCGCTATGGCCATCAACAAGGCACTGCTGAAAGACGACTTGCTCAGAAGAGAAACTCCAGCCCGAGCCGTACCAGCCGGGGCGGTCCATACGCGAAAAGCGGCTGAGTGAAATCGCGAGCCGCGGACTGATACAGGGGAAAAAGCTCCTCCCGGCCGGCGACGTAGCCGTCTCCATTGGTGTCCGCATAGGCCCGGTAGCGCGGGGACTCGAACGGAATTTCCTCTGGATGCGCCTGATACGCTGCTTCGGCAAGCGAATCCACTCCCGCCGAAGTGAGGCCGGGCTCTCCGGTGTCTCGCCGTACTGCCACGATGTTTCTCCGGTTCAGCAGATTCCTCACATCCAGATATATCCCTCCTCGTGTGTTTCCCAGCCGCAGCGGCCGGCGCACCAGCAGGTCGAGCGTCATCGTGGCCGGCAGGCGAGAGTCGTTCGGTAAACCTATCAGTGAATCGCCTGCGGTATTGCTCCGCGAATAGGGAAGCCCCGAGCTGTAGCGAACGATTGCGGCGCTCTCGAGTCCGGCCAAAGGCCGGCTCCCCAGCAGCCGGGGGCCTGCACCATAAGGGATCTGAGTTCGCAGAATGGCGGTGGCGGTGTGGCGCCGGTCGTAGTCGAGCGGAAATTCCGCTCGTGCTGGACGCAGGGTGTCGCCCGTGCTCGGGTCGATGGAAATCAAGCGGTTGAGCAGAAAGGCATCGGTCGCTGTCGCCAGCGCTCGCTGTAGCGTATAGGCTACTCGCACCCCGAACCCTCCGCGCATCTCCCGCTCCAGGAGAACCTCGGCTCCCCGGACACTGCCGGCATCGGCGTTGCCGAATATGGTAGAGTCGGGATCGATGCCGATCGGTACGGAAGCGACCAGCCCGTCCAGCCGTTTGACATACACGCCGAGCCGCAGTGAAGTGATCGGCGTGGGCCGGACTCGTAGGCTCAACTCGTACTGGGTGGCATCCTCGAACCCTATGCTGGGGTTGCCGCGCCGGAAGCGTCCGGTCCGAGTGGTATCATCGAATGCTGCGTCTACCAGGTACTGATAATCGGGAGCCTGGGTGAAGCGGCCATAACTCGCCACGAAGGTGGCGCCCACCAGCACAGTCGACACCGCAACCCGGGGGCTCAGCCGCCGCTGGGAGCCGCGTGACTCCTGTGCGAGATCGCTGCCGGCACTGAACTGGTCATAGCGTACGCCACCGGTAAAGGCGAGATCGGCCAGACGCAGCTGCGCCTCGAGATAACCGGCGGCACTCGTGGGTGAGAAGTTGGAGAGCGCCACCGGCGGGACGCTGTCACCCACCGGGAGATAACCCAGCGCCCGCTGAAAGGTGTGGACCTGTTGCCGCGTGATCTCTGCGCCGGCATAGAGATCAACCCGCTGGCTGGCACCGAAGGTCGCATCCACCTGCCCTCGGGTCTCGCCGAAGTGGCTCCAGCTCAGCTCGCCTCGCGAGCCGGTTCCCACGAAGAACGCAGGGACACCCCACGGCGAGGCCACGCTCGGTTCCGGTGTCCGGAGACCCGGAATCGGCTCGATGGAGGGGTTCTGAGCTCGGGCCAGATCTTCGCCCAGGAAGCGGAACCGGCGGCCGGTAATCGCACCCAGTGCATAGTCCACGTCGCCGCTCAAGCTGCCCCGCAGAAACTCGCGCGAGAAGCGGCCCACTCTCAGGTCCACGATGAGCGGCTTTCCCTGTGTCGGAGTGCTGGCATACTGCAGGTGCCCGCTCAACAGATTTCCCCGGAGCCTCTGCGCGGGCGCAAGATCCAGGTCGTACTTGTATGCCGGATCATAGAGAAGGCTCTGATCCTGCGAATGTAGACCCAGCACCCGAAGCGTGAACTGCTGGGACAGCGGCACGCTGATCTTTGCCACCGCGCTCAGCTGTTCGCCGCTGTTATGGGGGAGCAGGGCCGGTGAGGAGCTTCGCGGATCGCGGGGGTCGGCCGGTGCCGGCGCATTCACCGGATCGGCATCGATTCGTCCGCCGACGTCAACCGCAGCAACCAGTCCCACCGACCCGGCGACTGGCCCGTCGGCCTGGGCTATGAAGCGGTCGAGACCCAGGTCCCAGCTGCCGCCGAATGGACGATCCGTCTCGTAGCCCAGCCGGCCTCGCCAGCTTTCTCCAGCTTCCTTGGTCACCACATTCACCATGCCCGACAGCGCCTGCCCATACCGAGCCGAAAAGCCATTGGTAACCAGTGACGCCTCACTCAGCATGTCGGGAGGGATTCTGAGACCAAGCCCTCCATTCGCCGCGTCGAGCTGGTTTTTCACTCCGAGCCCGTCGAGGATGAACGATTCTTCGCCTAACCTCCCGCCGCGGTAGCTCTGCCCCACGCTTCCTGCCGACAGCGCGATCGCTTCCTCCAGCGAGCTCACGGGCAGCTCGCGCAGGTCGTCGGCTGTGATCTTCTGTTCGGTGGCGGTGGCCAGCGGATCGAGCACCGGATCTACCGGCGCGGTCACCACCAGGGGCGCGAGCTCCAGTGGGTTCGTCTCCAACGAGAAATCAAGGGTGACGGTTCCCCCGCTACTCACGAAGACGCTATCCTGAACTACACTGCGGTAGCCAATGAGCCGGGCGGACACACGATGCCAGCCACTGCGAATGCCGCGCGCACGATAGAGGCCTAGGGTGTCGGTTATGCCCCGAAGGCGCTCGTCGATGAGTATCTGGGCCTGCGAGAGCCCCTGGCCGGACTGGGTATCCACCACCCGGCCCGCGATCGATCCTTCTGCCTGACCCACCGCGGCTCGTGGAGACACCGCGATGAACAGCGCCGCCGCCGCGATGGCGAACCGTGGAGCTGTCATTGGAGACTGTACAGGTAGAGGTCACCCCGCCGGCTCACGGTTGTATTGGCTTCGGAAACGATGAGCGGATAGACCTCGACCACGAGGCCGGTGCCAGACGGCGAGATCTGCGGTCGGCGGAACAATCCGGGGCCATCCAGCGTGACATCGGCACCCGATTGGATGTCCAACACGTGGAGTACTCCTCCGCTGTCCCACTGAGTGGCGCCGAAGGCGGGGTTGATGCCATATGTCACCCGACCACCGACTACCGCCGCCAAGCGGTTCCCTACGACGTGAACGTCTCGTGCCAATCCCGCAGGGCCGAAGTCGTGGGCCACCGTCACCGAGCCCGAGGACAGCGTGCGGCGATAGACGCGGGTATCACCATTCAGGGTATAGTAGATCTCGTCGGAACTGCCTCCGACCGACACACCAGAGGCGTTCTCGGTACCGGGGACCCGCTGCGGCATGCTGCCGGGTTGACGCACGTCAAGAGAGACGATATCCACGCCGGTGGCCAAGGTGTCCCATTCGGGGCAGGTGTCACACGGATGCTGGTAATCCACGCGCTCAGCCAGATAGAGCAGATGTTCTGGAGTCAACCAGCGCAGCTGTGACGCGCCGGAATGGAGCGGTCCGCCGGGAAGGGTGTAGGGCAGAGGCTGGAGCCCCGTGCGGCTGGTAGGGTCGAGGAGCGAACTGACCGAAATGGCGGTGCTGCCGGGCGTGATAGCGCCGATACGTGAGCTGACTGCGATGAAGGCCAGACCGCCGGCAGGGTTTGGCGCAGGAGATTCCACTGCGTCGGTGGAGTCGATTCCAGTTGGCGTAAGATCGCACGTGAGCTCTCGCTGCGTCCCGCCGGTCGCCGGTATGACGGCGAGACACACGTCGTGATCATGCCTCCCGAGCTGTTGCGTGGAGTAGACGATACCTGAGCCATCCGGGAGCCAGGCGGCCCCGCGGTCAGGACCTTGATTCAGGGTAAGGCGGGCCGGTGGACCAGCATCGAACGGCTGGTCGCCGCCCTGTGGAGCTGGGCTGAAGGGCTCGGTGTGTCCGCACCCGAGCAGCGGGAGCAAGACCAACAGAGCGCGCAGTCTATCGGGCCCTGGTCGCACCGTCAGCGCACCGCCATGTGTCATTGGAGTGTCAAAAGGGTAGAATGATCGTCAAGGGGACGCTCGTCTGGTCGCGGGTTACACAGCGCTTCGGTCAAAGAACTTGACTTGTAGTGCTGTCGACAGCTTGACGGCAGTCGTGTTAAGACATGGCCACTATCTTGATAACCCTTTGGGGCGGGGAGATCATGGAGACATGCTTCCCGATGATCGCGGAGCCCAGAGGATCGACGAGAGCGGGGGCCGTGCACCTATTGCGGCGAACTTGCTCACAGCCCGCGGGTTTACCAATGTGCATCTCTTCACCGGCGGCTTTGCTGAGTGGATAGCGGCGGGTAGACCACTGGAGACAGCAGACGAATAGCCCGGCCCGTGCGCCGTCATCCCCCAACCAGGAGAAGTCCCATGCTCAAAGAGTTCAAGGCCTTCATCATGCGGGGCAACGTCCTCGACCTGGCCGTAGGCATCATCATAGGCGCCGCCTTCGGAAGCATTGTGAAATCGCTGGTGGACGACGTGATAATGCCCCCTGTAGGGCTGCTCCTTGGCAACGTTGATTTCTCGAACCTGTTCCTGCTCCTGAAGGAGGGCGCCACGGCGGCGCCATATGCCTCGCTTGCCGATGCCAAGGCAGCCGGCGCCGTGACGCTCAACTATGGAATGTTCATCAACAACGTGGTGACCTTTCTCATTGTCGCTCTGGCCGTGTTCCTCGTGATTCGGGCCGCAAATCGCTTGCGTCCCCCGGAGGCTGCGGCGGCGCCCAACACCAAGGACTGCCCATTCTGCCGGATGCCTATTCCAGCCGGCGCCTCGCGCTGTCCCGAGTGCACGTCTGACCTCAGATCGGCATGACCATGCGGCGACCCGCAATTGCTGTTGTCGTGCTTCTGGCCGCATGCCAGAGCGGTGGGGCACGCACCGCGGGAAACGCCGGGCTCGATGCCTATCTGGCCAATTATGGCAAGGAGTATCAACGGCTCACCTATGAGAGTGCGCTGGCGGAATGGGAGTCGAATACCCGCATTGTGGAGGGCGACTCGACCAATGCGATCCGCACTCGTCGGGCCAATGAAGCACTGGCCCGGTTCGTTGGAAGCAACGAGAATATCGCGCGGATCCAGGAGTACCTCAAGGATCGGGATCGGTTGAGTCCGATTCAGGTACGTCAACTGGAAGCAATGTTGTACCTCGCCGCGGAAAAACCCGAACCGGCGCGAGCGGTGGTGGACCGGCGTATCGCCGCCGAAGCGGCTCAAACCGAGAAACTCTATGGCTTTCAATTCAAGCTGGATGGAAAGCCAGTCAGCACCAATGCCATAGACGATTCGCTGCGCCTCAGCCAGCGGCTTCCGGTCCGGCTCCTGGTGTGGGAGGCATCGAAAGAGGTAGGGCCGGTGCTGAAGCCTGGGATTCTTCGCTTGAGGGACCTCCGCAACGAGGTAGTGGGGAAGCTGGGGTATTCCGACTACTTCAGCTATCAGGTTTCCGACTACAAGCTGACCTCCGAGGAGATGCTGAAGCTCAACGATGACCTCATCCGCGAGCTGCGCCCGCTCTATCGAGAGCTGCATACCTGGGCCCGCTACGAGCTGGCAAAGCGATATAAGGTTGCGGTCCCGGACCAGCTGCCGGCACATTGGCTGCCCAATCGATGGGGGCAGGATTGGGGCTCGCTGGTCGAGGTCGAAGGTCTGGATGTAAACGGCGCATTGGGCCGTCACTCGGCGGAATGGGTGGTACGGCAGGGCGAAGAGTTCTACCGTAGCATCGGGTTCGACTCCTTGCCGGCGACCTTCTGGGAGAAGTCGTCGCTATACCCGTTGCCGGCAGACGCGCCGTACCAGAAGAACACCCACGCCTCGGCGTGGCACCTCGATTCCGATCGCGATGTGCGCTCACTGATGAGCGTAGAGCCGAATATGGACTGGTACGAGACAGTCCATCACGAACTGGGTCACGTCTACTATTACATGAGCTATAGCAGGCCTGAGGTACCCTTCGTCTTGAGACAGGGCGCCAATCGCGCATATCACGAGGGAATCGGGTCTATGATCGGCCTGGCCTCGCTGCAGCCGCGATTCCTCGCGGGTCGCAACCTGGTTCCTGCGGACCTCAAGGTCGATAGTCTCGGCCAACTCCTGCAGGAGGCGCTCTCGTACGTCG
>DATFFX010000034.1:0-2718 GCA_035249825.1 Gemmatimonadales bacterium
TCCGGCCAATCGGGGATGCAACGGAGCTCGAGCGAGTACAGCTCAAGTACGACTTGCCCGACAGATTCATTTTTACGTTGTCTGGCCACGACCGCGGCACACGCAAGAATATCGATGGAATCCTGAAAGCCTACCAGATTCATCACGGCAAGTCGCCCCACAAGCTCGTTGTGGGCGGCAAGGGCTGCGAGCGGTTCCGGACTGAGTACGCGATTCCGGACAGTGGGTATGGCAGGGACATCCATTTTCCGGGGTGGATCGATCAGCAGGATCTGCCGGCCATCTATTCGCTGGCAGATCTCTTTCTGTATCCGTCCTTTTCGGAGGCCTTTCCGATCCCGATAACCGAAGCGCTAGCCTGCGGCACTCCCATAATCACGTCCACTCTCAACGGACTGCAGGAGATCGCGGGGGACGCCGCTCTTGCGGTAGACGCGGAGGTTCCGGAGGAAATCGCGGACGCGATCGGCCAGGTCCTGTTGAATCGGAATTTCCAGAAGACGCTCGCCGCCCGCAGCCTGGCCAGGTCCGAGATGTTCAGCTGGCAAAAGTGCGCCAGGGAGACCCTCGGAATTCTCGAGAGCGTTGCCCGCAATTCCAACTGACTACCGCTTCGCCGATCCGGCTCAGCTCTTTCCGGGCACGATCGTCATTGCCGCGCCCCACATGGACGACGAGGTACTGGCTTGCGGCGGCACCATCGCTCGGCTTCCCAACCTATCGCGAGTCCATGTGGTGTACGCGACCGATGGTGCCCGGTCGTATACGCCAGTGCTTCCCTGGCGTGACGCGACCTCGCCCGAGCTGATTTCGGTGCGGCGGGCTGAGGCGAGATCTGCCCTCGAAACCCTGGGTGTGGCTCCGGACAATCTCCATTTTCTCGATTTGCCGGACGGCAGGCTTCGGCAGCACCTGCCGGCATTCCAGCAGTCGTTCATGGAGCTGGTTCAAGAGCTTCAACCGGATCATGTGCTCATCCCGTTTCGCTACGATCGGCATCCTGACCATCTCGCCGTTCATCGCGCGGCGTACTCGGTGTTGCAACGACTGAATAATCGAGCACAACTGTTCGAGTATTTCGTTTATTATCGCTGGCGCATGCTCCCCAGCCGAGATGTTCGGACGTATGTCCGGCGTGATCAGCTGGTCGCGGTAGATATTGCGCCGGTTGCTGAGCTAAAGCGCCGCGCGCTCGACTGCTTCAGGAGCCAGACGACCCAATACTATCCATGGCAGGATCGCCCCATCCTGTCCGAGAGTAGCCTGGATGAGGTCTGCCGGAATCCTGAGCTTTTCCTCCGATTTGACCCGGCGTTGGCCGGAGTCGCCGTCTTTGCCGGCGCACGCGCGTGGATTCGCTTCGTGCATGCGTTCGAGCCGACCGCGAAGCGCCGCAAGGATCAGGTGATGGCGCTCCTCCGCAGAGGGGTGCGCTGGAATGCCTGAAGTACAACGTGATTTGGGCCGGCCGATCCGGGTGGTACTGTTCTGCGGCGGCCCGACACTAGACCCGGCTGTAGTCCGGTTCGTCACCCGGATCCAGTCGCAACCAGAGATCGACTTCGTCGGCGGCTTTTGTCAGACCAGCGGACAGACGTTGACGGCCCGGATTCGTGATCGTATCAGGCGGCGCGGCACACTGGGCATGGCACTGCTACTGGTGGAAGCAGTTCGGGCCGGCGGGCGCTGGGTGGTGCACCCGCGGGCCGAAATGGCGCTTTTGAGCAGCCGGGCGAGGATCGCGAGCCGGATCGTTGGTGTGCCAGATCTTCACGCGGAATCCGTGCGGGACCGTGTGCGTGCGCTGAATGCCGACCTGGGGCTGATCTACGGCAGCCCCATACTCAAGCCTCACCTCTTCCAGATACCCCGGCTCGGCACCCTGGGGATCCATCACGGCAGAATGCCACAGTATCGTGGCAAGAAGACCACTTTCTGGGCCATGTACAACGGGGAGGAGTCAGCTGGGGTCACGATCCAGTTGGTCAATGCCGGAATCGATACCGGTCAGATCATACAGCGTGGTGAGGTGCGGATCGGTCGGAAGTCGATTGGCGCCGTGCGACGCGAGCTGGAGGAGCTCGGCTTTACACTGTACGAGCAGGCGATACTCGACCTTAAGCGAGGTAGCGCGCAACTCGTCGCGGAGTCAGGCCCCAAGGGAAAGCTCTACAAGGACCCCAAGCTGAGAGATTTCGTGAGATTCTGGTGGCGGCAACTGAGACGACGCCATGTCGCTCTGCCTTAGCATGGAGGGAGCCGCTAAGAGCAGCAGAATCACGTCGAAGCCTGGCATTTGCCTGCTTACCGAGACCTACTATCCGGTCGTCGGAGGCGGGGAGACCCAGGCCCGCGGGTTGGCAGAAGACCTGGTGGCCCATGGCTTCGATGTCCTCGTGGTTACCCGCCGGTCCAGCACCACGCTTGGCAAAATCGAGCGGATCGGCGGAGTGACCGTACGCCGGACCCCTCCGGTCGGGCGTGGGCAGTTCAAGCGATGGATCATGGTTTTCTCCTGTCTGCCGGTTCTTCTGAGGCGGCGTCGCCAGTACGATCTGATCTACGTCTCAGGATTCAAGGCACTGGGGCTGACGGGTGTGGTGGTGGGCAGACTGCTTCGGAAGCATTGTCTGCTCAAAGCGGATAGTAACGGCGAGATGTCAGGTGCCTTCTTCGATCGAGGACGCCGCTCACTTGGTCTGGCCACCAATTCAGCCC
>DATFFX010000035.1:0-3006 GCA_035249825.1 Gemmatimonadales bacterium
CGGAGACGGTGCCACCGACCACCATCGCCGCACTCACGTGGGTTACTACCTGGTAGACGAGGGGCTCACCCAGCTCGAGCGGCTGCACTCGTATCGTCCGCCGCTCGGATTGGGTCTATACCGGCTGGCGCTGCGCCATCCCAACCTGCTCTTCGTCGGTGGCATTCTCGCCGGCACCATAGCGGCAATGGCGGCAGTGCTCTGGCTCGCGGGTCCTGAGGCGCGTGCCGCCTGGCCCGCGGTACTTCTGTTCGCGTTGATTCCCGCGAACGACATCGCGGTCAACGCGATGAATCAACTGGTGACCGCATTCCTTCCTCCGCGCGTGCTGCCCAAGCTCGATCTCGGCCGCCATGGAGGCGTGCCGGAGGAGTTCCGCACCGTGGTAGTCGTTCCCACGTTGTTTGCCAGTGTCGAGGCTGTTACCGAGGCGATCGAGCACATCGAGGTTCAATACCTCGCCAATCGCGAGGCCCACCTCTTCTTCGCCATCCTCAGCGATTTCACCGACGCGCCGGCCGAGACGACGGAGACGGACTCCGCAATCCTCGAGGCCGCAATTGCCGGAGTGCGCGCGCTGAACGCCCAACACGGCGAGGAAGGGGAGGATGTCTTCTATCTCTTCCATCGGTCCCGCTTCTGGAATCCGCGTCAACGAGTATGGATGGGGTGGGAACGAAAACGCGGTAAGCTGGCCCAGTTCAACCGGTTCCTCCGAGGTGGTGCAGGGGACGCCTTCTCGACCATCGTCGGAGACACGAAGGCACTCAGCGGGGTCCGCTACGTCATCACGCTGGACTCCGACACGGTGCTTCCACCGGATGCCGCCGGACTGCTGATTGGAGCCCTGGCACATCCGCTCAACCGTGCGGTTTACGACCCGACACTGGGCTGCGTAACGACCGGCTACGGGATCCTCCAGCCGCGGGTCGGAGTCTCGCTGCCGAGCGCGCACCGCTCGGAGTTCGCGGCGGTTCATTCGGGCCATCCGGGCGTCGATCCATACACCACCGCTGTCTCCGACGTGTATCAGGACCTGTACGGCGAGGGGAGCTTCACCGGCAAAGGCATCTACGACGTGGATGCCTTCGAACGGTCAACCCGGGGCCGCTTTCCCGAGAACACCCTGCTGTCGCACGATCTCATCGAGGGCAACTACGCCCGCGCCGGTCTGGTCACCGACATCGTGGTGTACGACGACTACCCGGCCCGCTATCTCACTTACACCCGGCGCAAGCACCGCTGGATCCGGGGCGACTGGCAGTTGCTCCAGTGGCTCACCGGTCGTGTCCCCGGGCCTGATGGCCCGGAGCCCAACCGGCTATCGGTGCTATCGCGCTGGAAGATCCTGGACAATCTGCGGCGCAGTACGGTCGAGCTGGCGCAGCTGGCGTTTCTGATCGCGGGATGGACTCTGCTTCCCGGTGAGCCACTCAGGTGGACGCTGCTGGGATTGGGTGCCATTGCCGCCCCGCACATCCTTTCGCTGCTGCTCGCGATGATCCAGCCACCCAGAGACAAGTCGTGGCGAGCCTACTACGCCGCGGTGGGGCAGGATGCGGCCACCAGCATGCAACAGATCGCCCTGGCCATCACCTTCCTGCCGCACCAGGCATGGGTCTCGGCCGACGCGATACTCCGCACCTTATGGCGGCTCTTCGTGACGCGCCGCAACCTGCTCGAATGGCAGACTGCTTTTCAAACGGAACGAGTGGTGTCACGGGGTGCGGGCGCGGCCTGGCGCACGATGTGGCCTGCGGTGTTGCTCCCACTCATTCTCCTGGTCCTCGCGGGACGTGCCGCGCTCGAGTCAGCAGGTGGAGAGGGTCGCCTCTGGAGCATGATCGGGGCGGCCCTTCCGCTGCTGCTCCTTTGGTGCGTATCGCCCTGGGTGGCTCACGAGATCAGCGCCCCTGCGGTCCGCCGGGAGCGCCGCCTTCCGGCTGCCAGCCGGGCGGCGGCGATGCGGTATGCGCTGCTGCACTGGGGATTCTTCGAGCGATTCGTAAACGAGGAGACTCACTGGCTGGCGCCCGACAATTATCAGGAGGACCCGGTGCCGGTGGTGGCGATGCGGACCTCGCCCACCAACATCGGTCTCCAACTGCTGGCGACGGTGAGCGCCTATGACCTGGGCTTCATCACAGCAGAAGAGATGACCGTGCGCCTGGAGCATGCCTTCCGTTCACTGGAGGGGATGCGGCGGCTGCACGGGCACTTCTATAACTGGTACGACCTCACCGACCTCAAGGTGCTGGAGCCGGCCTACATCTCGACCGTGGACAGCGGCAATCTGGCCGGCCATCTGATCGCTCTCAGGCACGCGTGTCTCGGCATCGCCGATGAACCGATGTTCGACGGCCGGGTCTGGAGGGCACTCGGGACCTCGGTGAGTCTCGCTCAGGAGCAGCTTCGAGAGCTGATCGGGGCGCGGCTGTCTGTCAGCCACGATGCCCTTCGTGCGCTGGCGACCGCGGATGAGCAGCTCCGTACTGCCGCCAGCGCAATCGCTGCCGCGGATGCAGTCGCCCCACTCGCCTCGCTCGAGCTCATCGTCACGACACTGAAGGGTGCCAAGGCTGCCCTGGAGAGCTTTCCGACCATCGGCTCGGAGGGATCGGCGAGCGGATGGATCGAGTGGACCCTGCGGCGGATCGCGCAGTATACCGACCGGCTCGCCGGCCTCGAGGTCCGTCCCGCGCTCGGACGCGATTCCCGGCCGGTCTCACGCTCGGAGACCTGGCGCGCTGGCGCGGAGCACCTGCCGGCAGCGGCCGAGCTGATTGCGCGGCTCACGGTACTGGCGGACCGCGCGTACGACTACGCCCAGGAGATGGACTTCCGGTTCCTGTACGACCGTACCCGGAGCCTGTTCTCCATCGGCTTCCAGGCGGGATCACCCTTGCTCGACGCCTCGTACTACGACCTGCTCGCCTCCGAAGCCCGGCTGGCAAGCTTCATCGCGGTGGCCAAGAACGACGTGCCGGTGGACCACTGGTTCCGTCT
>DATFFX010000036.1:0-5771 GCA_035249825.1 Gemmatimonadales bacterium
GATGATGATGCGGAGCATCGAGACTTCGCCCTCCTTGAGGGCACGGCTGAAGTCTTCGAGCGAGGTGCCTTTCGCGCTCCGTCGGTTCTGCGCTTCCCGCTCCAGGCGCTGGCGCTTCTGGGCAATCTCACGAGCCTCAACGGCATCGGTGACGACCGCGAAAGTATCGCCTGCCGCCGGCACGCCCTCGAACCCGAGGATCTGCACCGGAATCGACGGGCCCGCGGATTTCACCGCCTTGCCGCGCTCATCGTACAGAGCGCGGACCCGGCCGGAGAACCGGCCGCAGATGAAATTGTCGCCTCCCGTGAGCGTGCCCCGCTGCACGAGGATCGTGGCCAGGGGACCCTTCCCGGGATCGAGGGTCGCCTCGAGAACGGTACCCTGCCCCTTGCCATCAGGGTTGGCCTTCAGATCGAGAATCTCCGATTGGAGGAGAATCTGCTCGAGGAGATGATCTATGCCGGTGCCTTTCTTGGCGGAGATCTCGGCGGAGAGCACCGTGCCGCCGAACTCCTCCAGCACGACGTTATGCTGCAGCAGGTCCTGCTTGACCTTCTGCACGTTCGCGGTGGGCAGATCGATCTTGTTGATCGCGACAATCATCGGCACGCCGGCATTGCGGGCGTGGCTGATCGCCTCTACGGTCTGCGGCATGACCTGGTCATCGGCTGCGACGACCAGCACGACGGTGTCGGTGACCTGGGCCCCGCGCGCCCGCATGGCGGTGAACGCCTGGTGGCCGGGGGTATCGAGGAAGGTGATGCGCTTACCCCCAGGCAGCTCGACGTGGTATGCGCCGATGTGCTGGGTGATGCCTCCGGCCTCTCCGGCGACGATATTGGCCTTTCGTATGTAGTCCAGCAACGACGTCTTTCCGTGGTCAACGTGACCCATGATGGTCACCACGGGTGGCCGCGGAACCAGCTGTTCCGGACTCTCCTCGCCCTGGTCGATCTCGGCCTCGGCGGCGTACTCGTCCTCACGAACGGCCTGGAAACCGAACGCCGAAGCAATGAGCTCGATCTGATCGAAATCCAGCCGCTGGTTCACCGTCACCATCAGACCCAGCTCCTTGAACGCGAATTGCACGATCTGGGTTGCAGGCACTTTCATGGCAGCGGCGAGCTCGGATACCGACACGAATTCGTTAACGCGGACCAGAGTTTTCTCGCGTTCCTTCTCCTCCGCCAGTCGGCCAGCCTGAACCGCCTGAAACGAGGGCTCGTCGGGACGGCGCCCCTTGCGCCCCGCGGGGCCCTTCATGCCCTGCAGCGTGCGCATGATATTGGCCTGCACTGCCTCCTGGTCCACCGATGAGCGCTTACCCTTCTTACCCCGTTTCCGACCACCACCCTTTTCAGCGTCGGGTCCAAACGTACGAACCGGCGGTGCGTTCCGATCGTTGCCGGGCCGCTGCGGCCCCGGACCGGCGCCCGGCCGGGTCGGCGCTCCGGAGCGAGATGGTGAGCTGGGCCTGGAGGACGCCGGAGGTGCGCTACTGCTGAACACCGGTTTGGGGCCCCGGCTGGGCGCGGCGGCGGGACGCTGCACCCGGGGAGGAATGAATGGGGTCCTCGGCGCGCTCGAAGGAGGTGGAGAGGGGCGGAACAGTGGGGTTTCGGGAGCGCCTCCATTGGCGGGCTCTTCCTGAACCACGATTTCGGTGTCTTCACCTTCGGCTGGTGCCGCCGGCAGGTCCTTGAAGAGTGCGCGAGCGCGCTCTTCCAGGGTCTGTGAGGGGACGCTTTCCTCCGCCTCATGAATCACGGGCCGCTCCAGCTCCAGAGCCGCCATCTCCGCTGCCTTCTCTGCCTGCACCTGCGCCTCGACCTGTGCTACCTCGGCCGCGGTGCGACGGCGCTTGGAGGGCTTCGCCTCAGTTGGGGCGGGTGCAGGCTCCGCCTTCGCCGCCTTGCGCCGACCCTTCTTTGCCGAGGGCTCTTCCGAGCTCTTGCGCTTTTCACGCTCCCAGCGAACCCGTACGGCGGAGACCTGATCGCTCTCCAGGGCCGACAAGTGGCTGCGCACGAAGATGTTCATGTCCTTGAGCATGTTGAGGAGCTGCTCAGGAGCGACGCCGAACTCCGCTGCCAAATCGTGAACTCGAGTTTTAACCACTACATACCTCCATCAGGAGCGTACGGGCGCCAGCTGCACCATGCCGCCGGCCAATGCGCGGTCCCGCACGCCTACCGCCATCACCGGCGGTTTACCCAACTGCGCGCCGATCGCTGCGGCGCTCGGTCCCGGCAACAACGGCACACCCTTGGCCGTGGCCAGTCGGACCACCTTTTCCATGGCGCGCGGACTGGCATCTTCAGCCACCACGACGCACCAGCACTTGCCTGCCTGCAGTTCCTTCCGGACACCGTCCACACCGACAATGACCCGGCCTCCCCGATACCCCAACCCGATCAAGCCCAGCAGACCACTCATTCCTTCGGTCGAGCTTCCTCGCTGCTGTCCTCGGTGAGCTCGGATAGAAACGCCATGAGCTGGTCCGAGGTTTCCGCCGTCATACCCGGGATCTTGGCGATGTCCTCGCGCTCGAGATCGAGGATGTCATTGAGCATCTTGTAGCCCGCATTCTCCAGAATTCCGGTGAGATCCGGCGAGAGTCCCTTCAGCTCGCTGAGGGGTACCTGCCCAGCCATCTCTTCCTCAGGCGGCAGGGGCGCGAACAGCGGGCCTTCTCCGCCACGCTCCAGCCATTCACGGCTGGAATACAGATCGATCTTCCAGCCGGTGAGCTCGGAGGCCAGGCGCACATTCTGACCGTTGCGTCCGATCGCCAGTGAGAGCTGGTCCTCATCCACGACGGCCTGGATCGTCTTGGCCTCGGGATCGGAGAACACCTTGGCGACGCGAGCGGGCGCCAGCGCGAGCCGTGCGAACCGCTCGGGATCGGGAGACCAGGGAACGATGTCGATGCGCTCTCCGCCAAGCTCGTTGACCACTGCCTGAACGCGCGAGCCCTTGAGCCCCACACAAGCGCCGACCGGGTCTATGGCGTCATCCCGGGAGATGACCGCGACCTTGGTGCGGCTGCCTACCTCGCGAGCAATGGCGCGGATCTCCACCACCTGCTGCTGAATCTCCGGCACCTCCAGCTTGAACAGGGCCTTGACGAAGAGTGGATCTCCCCGGGAGAGGATCAGGCGAGGCCCCTTCGGGGTCTCCTCCAGTCGCTTCAGCACGGCACGAATCGTATCGCCCTGGTGGAAGTGCTCCCGGTGGTTCTGCTCCCGATAGGGAACGATCGCTTCGGCCTCCCGGAACTTGTTGAGCATGATGACCAGCTTGCCGCGCTCGATCTGTTGAACTTCGCCGGAAAGCAGCTCGCCGACCTTGGAGGTGAATTCCTCACGAATGCGGGCTCGTTCGCCCTCACGGACCCGCTGGATGATCCGCTGCTTCGCGGCCTGTACCGCGAGGCGGCCGAACTCGACAAATGGAACCTCCTCTTCCAGCATATCGCCGATCTGGAAGTCGGGATCTTCGTACTGAGCCTCCTCCAGCGTGATCTGCCAACTGGGGTCCTCGACCGTGTCGACGACCTGGCGCAGGCGCACCACCTTGATAGTCCCCTGCAGCTCGTCGACGCTCAGCTCGAATCTGACGTTCGGGCCGAACTTGCGCACGAGCGCGGCATGAATACCGTCGCGCAGGAGCTCCAGGAGATCGGAGCGCTCGAGTTGCTTCGCTGTCGTCAGCTCGCGAAACGCGGCCAACATCTCAGTCGAACCAGCCATCCATTCACCCCCTACCGCCGTTTACTGATTGCGTTCCAATCCACCACCAGCACCGCCTCGCGAATCTCCTCGAAGCCGACTGTCGTCTCCGATCCGTCTTCCCGCCGCAGCACCACGTGCCCGTCATCCGGCACGGCCACTATATCGACACGCACCCGACCGGGGAATGGGGCCGCCCGGACCCTGGCCTGCCGCCCTATGAACCGGCGCCAGTGCTCGGGCAACCGGAGTGGCCGCTCGAGCCCCGGAGACGAAACCTCGAGCACGTAGCGCGGTCCGACCATCGCCCTGTTTTCCAGGAAAGCTTCGAGGGACCGGCTGATCACCGCACAGTCATCGGCCGTCACTCCCTGGCCGGGTCGGCTGTCCGGGCGGTCCACCCGCACCTGCAGGATGGGGCGCTCGAGCGTTCCGGTGCGTCGGAGATCGACCAGCTCGAATCCGAGCGTGGCGACGTGATCGCGAATCGGAGCGAGAAGCGCGTCGGCAGACATCGGCAGAGAAGAAAAAAAATGTGGGGGAACTCCCCCACATCGACAGTCGGCCCGACCAGGCGCCTCCCGGGACAGCGGTGAAATATTAGCCGGGAATCAGGTTGGAGTCAATCAGTCTGTAAGAGGGGAAGGGGGTAGGCTGGTAAGCGGGGTGGCCAGTTAGAAAGCGCTCTGAGGATGTCATATGAATGCTTCGATATTGCACATTCTTACCCGCTCGCCCTCTTACCCGCCTACCCGCTTGCCGGCCATTCCTATATACGCCACCATTCTGCCGTCGGTTCCCCGGGAAGCGCGATGACTATAGAAGGCGCGGCGATCGTGGGCCGAGCACCAGGCTGAAGTTGTGACGGAAGCGAGGCCGAGGTCGCGGGCCTGTCTCATCAGCTCGTGCCGCAAATCGAGGTGCCAAGGTCCGGGCCCGTTTGCAGGCACTCCACAGCCCAGCATGACTTCAGAACCTACTTCATAGCACTGGCCACATATACCCACACCGCAATGCATTACAATATCGCGCTCGTCGCACCCAGTCTCTGCCTTTAAGCGCGCGACGCCCCGGGCCAGGATTCGCCCGGCGGTGCCCCGCCAGCCCGCGTGCAGCAGGCCGACTCCCCTCCCGGAGGCAACCAGGTATACCGGCACGCAGTCGGCAACGGTTACCGTGAGCAGGATTCCTGGCGCCGCCGTGATCCAGCCATCGACTCCCTCGACCTGAATCCAGCCGCGGCCGGAGTCGAGGCTCATGAGCTCGACGCCATGTACCTGATTGCCGAGGGCGACTGCGTGGAAGTCCGGCAGCTCGCTGCGAAAGGCTCGCCATCGGGTCATCACCTCTCCAACCGGCGCCTCACTCCAGAGGCCCAGATCGAAGCCCCGGCCAGTCTGGGAGCCACGCCCGGTGATGCCTGCGACTACTGCGTACTTTTCGCGCCACCCGGGGATCTCGAATCGGGGCACCGGGCCCGAAACCAGGATTTCTCGAAGTTCCGCCGGATGTTGAACCTCGGTTGCGCTCTCGCCTCCCCTCTTCCCCGCGTCCCCGTTGACCCGCCTCTTACCCATCCACCCGCTCGATCTCCGCTCCCAGTGCTCGCAACCGTTCGTCTATCCGCTCGTAGCCGCGCTCGATCTGACCGACATTGTGGATCGTGCTCGGCCCATCGGCAGCGAGCGCCGCGAGGACCATGGCCATTCCGGCGCGTATGTCCGGAGACTCGACCGTTCCGCCCTTGAGGGGAGATGGACCCGAGATGACCGCGCGGTGGGGATCGCAGAGCACGATTCGCGCTCCCATCCCGATCAGCTTGTCGACGAAGAAGAGCCGCGACTCGAACATCTTCTCGAAGACGAGCAACATGCCGGAACACTGCGTGGCAGTGACGATCGTGGTGGACATGACGTCGGCTGGAAAGGCCGGCCAGGGCCCATCCTCGAGTTTCGGGACGTGGCCGCCCAGGTCGGGACGGATGCGCCGTTCCTGCCCCGAGCTCATGGTCAGCCTGGTACCCTCCACCTTCGGCCG
>DATFFX010000037.1:0-3816 GCA_035249825.1 Gemmatimonadales bacterium
CCGAAGGAAGTCGGGAATGGGTCCAGAACTGCAAGGCCAACCAGCCGAGTAGCAGGGCTCCGACCCACCCGCCGAGAATCGCAAGCATGTACAACGGGCGCGGGTCCCCATGACTACTGGTCCTGGGCGCTGGCGGAATCAGGCTTCGGCGGTAGCTGCCCCAGCGCGGCACGAAGGAACGCTGCGTGCTCCGCCAGCGCCTGACAGCCGCTGTTCTCGCCATGGTTCGCCAGTGCCCGGTCCATCGCGGCGCTCAACTCGCCTGTCGCCACCAGCTCGGCCATCCGCATGACTACGTACTCGTCGGCCACCTTCTGGCGCACGGAAACTCCACTGGGGCGACCGAAAGCCGCCGAGCGGCGATCGTTAGGTGTTTCGAAGCTTCGGGTCCAGCTGGACTCGTCCCAGCCGTCGTAGCCTTCCGCCGACCAGATATGCACGTGGGTTGCATCCACCCAGACATACTGCCGGCCAAGCATGTATGACACAGTGTGCCGTCCTGCCTCTGAAATGTGGAGGGTGGGGGTGCACCATAATAGGACTCCTCGAGCTCGGACGCACCACCCCGAACCTCGGGCGTACTGCGTTGCTTCACTTCACTTCCATCAAATAAGATGTCAATTGCTTGATCTTGCCTCCCCGCATCACGAAAACATCGCAGAACCTGAGGCGCACGATATCGCCGTTCCGCTTCTGCGTGCGGACCGAGCCCTCGGCGACGACGATATCGTCCTCCTCTATCATCCGGGTGATGAGGATAGACGGGCTCCCTGCAAAGGCGTCGTTCTCGATCTCCCTGTCAAAGGCGTCCTTGCCGGTCGAATGAAAAGCGCCAGGGATGTCCCATTCGACGTCATCGGTCAGACAGGAGAGGATCTGCTCATGGTCGCTTCTCCTGAAGCCCTCCATGTATCTCTCCACTATTCGCTTGTTCTCTGTCATCGCAGTTCTCCTGGACACGCCCTTGCCGGTTACAGTTGATTGCCAGCCATGCCGCGCTACTCTTGGTCCATGGAAGTAGCCACGGTTCAGCGGCGTACTCTGCGCCTCCTCTTCGTCACCCAGATCATCAGTGGCATCGGCGTAGCCGTCGGCGCGTCGGTCGGAGCGCTGCTTGCTGCAGACATCGCAGGGATTGGCGTGTCAGGTCTCGCGCAGAGCGCTATTGTGGTCGGCGCTGCCCTCTTTGCATTGCCCGCTACGGCAATCGTGTATCGCCACGGCCGTCGGCCGAGTCTTGCCGCCGGCTACGTTGTTGCGGCGCTGGGCTCCATCATCGTCGTCGGGGCAGCGGTCCGTGGCTCGATTCCACTGTTATTTCTGGGCTTTTTTCTTTTTGGAGGAGCGACGACCGCTGGTCTCCAGGCGCGCTATGCTGCTGTCGACCTTGTGCCTGTCGCGCTTCGGGGCCGCCATCTCTCCTTGATCGTTTGGGCCACGACGCTCGGAGCAGTCCTCGGACCGAGTCTCGCCCCCGCGGCGGGCGCAACTCTGGATGGGTACGGCGTCCCCATACTGGCTGGGCCGTTTGCCTTCTCGGCGCTGCTCTTTGGGCTGGCGACACTCCTGCTGTTGCTGCTGCTTCGGCCGGACCCCGCGGTTGTCGCGCGCGGCGTGGCCGGAAATCCGAGCGCCCGGAGCTCAGACACTCCTGGCATGCGGGCTGCGCTGCGTTTCGTGGTATCGCACGCACCGGCTCGGCTCGGGGTGAGCTCGATGGCCATCGGGAACCTGGTGATGATCGGCGTCATGGCGATGACGCCGGTGCATATTCGCAGCGCCGGGCACGGGGCGCCGCAGACGCTCAGCATCGTCGGACTGGTACTCAGTTTCCATATCGCTGGTATGTTCGCGTTTTCGCCGGTCGTGGGCTGGCTGACCGACAGGCTCGGCCGTCGCCCGGTCATTGTTGCAGGCATTGCCTTGCTGCTCACCGCGTGTGGCATGGCCGGAAGCGCAGGGCACGAGCCGGCCCGTCTCGCAGCTGCACTCATGGTGCTCGGTCTGGGATGGTCGGCCACCATGGTCTCCGGATCCACGCTTCTCAGTGACTCGATTGCAACTGAACTGCGGGCTTCCGCCCAGGGCCTGTCGGATCTCGTGATGGGACTGGCAGGGGCTTCGGCTGGGGCCGTCTCCGGTGCGATCGTAGACGCCTGGGGATACCCGACTCTTACTCTGCTGGCCGCATTCGCCGCCGTGCCCCTGATCGTACTGCTGGCCCTTCCAGCCAAGCGCCTCGACGATACCGCCGGTCCGGGGCAAGCGACGCCGGTTGCATTTCCGGATTAGCGCTGGAAAAGAGCGGTAAGGCTTCTCGGGCCTCTGTTGATTCTACGGTGGCTGCCGGCGCTTCCCGATGACTCACCCGGCCGGGCCGACCGGCGCGACTACTCCGGGACGGGAATCGCTGGATTCCAGGCCACCTCCCACAAGTGGCCATCCGGGTCCTGGAAATATCCAGCGTATCCGCCCCAGAAGGTTTGCTGCGCAGACTTGACGATTCGCGCCCCCGCGCGTCTGGCTTGCTGCATGATGGAATCGACCTCGGCGGAACTACCCACATTATGGCCGAGACTCAATTCGGTTGCGCTGCTGGGGCCGCGTGCCAGCCCGGTGTCGTGGGCCAGGTCGGCCCGCGGCCATAGCGCGAGCTTGAGCCCGGGCTGGAGATCGAAGAACACCACGGCGCCGTGCTCGAATTCGGTACCGACAATCCCTTTGGTAGACCAGCCGAGGCCATCGCGGTAGAACGCGAGCGCGCGCTCCAAATCATCGACTCCAAGCGTGATCAGAGTCACCCGATTCTTCATTCAGGACCTCACTTCCCGATCGAGCGGCACCTTCATTCAGCCCTGGTGCACTCAAGGCACCCCCTGAAAGATGCCGCTGGGCGAAGCCGAGGATGCGATTGATAAACGACGCTCATTACGTGGTCGGCAGCCCGGCGCGGCGTTCGACCTCCCACACGTGCGCCATCACATGCCACGCCACCCGCCGAACGAAGTACCGCGCGGTCCACCGAGCGCCTCCACGTGGACCGTGCGCCGGGATCTCCCCGGCCGCAGAGGCCTTGAGCGCCGCCAGGATCGCTTCGCGGGTGGCGGTAAGCTGCTCAGCGGGTTTGGCAGCCTTCGGCGCTTTCCAGCCCACCGCGGATAAATAGCTGGCGTCCGCATCCTTCACGTGGGCGACGATGGCTTCGAGGGAGCGCCCCCCGCCTCGCGGGCCGGTCGCGAGCGTCTTACCACGGGCGGATTTCACCGCGCTGTCGAAGGCGCGCCACCCCGCGCCGAGGATTTTCTCGAAGCGCTCGAGGTCAGCGGGGCTCAATGATCGATCGTGATCCACGCTGGGTGCCACGCCGGGGGCGCCGAAGTCAGTCGTCGGCGTGCCGGTGAGGCGCTCGACCACGACGAGCTGAGCCACATCGCTGGGTGCGGAGAAGCCGAGCCTGGTATCCGCGACGATGGAGGCATACCGGGGGCCATAGGCGAGTAATGCTGCCAAGGCGTCAGCCGCGTTCGGCCCCTGCCGGCACCAGCCCGGCCAGTCGAGCGCGGCAGCGAAGGTGCGCTTCGCTCCGCACTCCAGGTAGACATCGACGGGCGTTACTATAGCCTGTGCTCTTCCTGGAGAGTGAATTGCCGGCATCTGGCTGGCATGTTGCACATCCCACCCAGGCTCATCGCAGTTTGCCGATATCGTTGGCGAGCTCCCGGGCAAGGAGCTGAAGCTCGATGTGCTCGAGGTGGAGCTTACCGCCCGCCGGCGAGGTGAGGCTGGCGCGAACTGCCTTCATGCCTTCGATAGCGC
>DATFFX010000038.1:0-15373 GCA_035249825.1 Gemmatimonadales bacterium
CACGAAGCGTGCGCTCGTCGTCAACGACGAGCACACGAATACTGGCCTTCACCTCGTTCGGAATGGAGAGAGGATCTCGAGCGGAGCTCTCGGAAGGGGAGGGAATCTTCCGGTCCTGCTGAGCGAGAGGATTAGCCATCCTGCGGACTCCCGGGGGGGACCGCGTGCGCGGTCGGTTTAACTCAGACCCAACTCCATTGGAGTTGGAAGACTGGCCAATTCACAAACCGGCGCGGGAGCCATCACCGGCCCCCCGGGAGCTACTGAACCAGTAACTTTTCTACCACAGAGTGACACAAAAGTCAAGCAGGGTGAGGATTCCGGGCTACACCAGGATGCCTTGGGGAACCCGTTTCGTTGGCCAAACTCTACAACTGTTGCAGGTTAGCTCAGGTAGGGTAGGAGAGTGGGGTTTGTTCGAAGCCGCGGACCTGGTCTGAATCACCCTCCCGTTTCAGCTCCCGGAGCGCGGTAGTAGCACGGAGAAGCAATTCTACGGCATCGACGGGTGACTCAGCGAAATCCGGAACAGCGCAGTAGCCTGCCTGTACTTTCAGAGACCGCTCACCTCCGCGTACGGGAATGGGCGAAGCTTCAATGCTGCTCCCGAGCCGGCGCACCAGCCGCAACACGCCTTCGGTGCCCGTAGCAGGGGCAATGACGCCGAATTCTGACTGCCCAAGCCGGCCAATGGCGTCGGAGGATCGCCCGACCCTCTTCAGGAGCTGACCAACCTGCTCAGCGATCCGCTGTAACTCATCTTCATGTGACTCCGATGGCTCCACACCCTGGGCCTCGGGGGCGAACACCACACAAGCGAGAGGGTCACGACGCCGAAAGGCGTCGGCACCAATTTCGTGTGCCCGCCGAGCGAGTCCTCTCATGTTGTAGAGGCCGGTAGCCGGGTCGAGCAAGCTCTCTTCCCGCAGAGTATCCACCTCGCGCTTTCCCTGGAGGAAAGTGGTGAGCTTCAGGAGCAGCGCCTCTCCGTCAACCGGCTGTCCCAGGAACTCCCAGGCACCTGCCCGGTACGCCTCCAGCCGCTGCGTTCTTCCTGAGGGTCCGGACGTGGTGATGATGATTGGGGTCGTTGCGCTAAAGCGGGGATCGCTACGAAGCTGTCGACAGACGTCGAACCCATGGATGTCCGGCATTTGCGCGTCAAGAATTATGATGTCGGGCTGGGCCATACGGACCCGTTCGAGAGCCTGCTGTCCGGTATAGGCGCGAACCACCGAGTATCCGCTGGGCCCCAGAATGCTTTCGAGTGAACGCGCCGACCATTCCTGATCGTTAGCGATGAGGACCAGAGGCGCAGAAGTAGCCTTGTCACGATTAGCCATAAGCGTTTGCCAGAAAAATGAGGAGCCGGGATGGGGGCGTCCTGCCCAAGGTAGCAGATCTCATGCACCATCGACCGAAAGTCATAAAGGATTATCTGATAAAACCTTGCTGCCACCGGTCGGAGTGATTGGAGAGCGCAGCGGTGGAGCAGCGCCACAGTTTGGATGCTGGGATGCCACGGCACTTGACACCGTGCAGATTGTGGCAATCCAGCCGTGATCGCTGTGGTTTCACAGCAACGCCCCCTCCACGGTCGTGCTGGGGCGCAGGGCGGCGCTCCGTCACATAACTTATCATCTGGTAAGCCGTTAAGTGCCAGAGGTGCCGGGAGTACACCACTCCGTCAACCCGGTGAATTTACGGCGTCATCCTTGAAGGGCCTTTAATACCGACTCCCCGAAGGCTAACCGAACTCACGGGTGGAAGCTGACACCAGATGCCCAGCGAATCGCTGCACGATACTCCTCTTCCACTCGATGTCCTCAGCTCTGGGGAGAAGGCAGACCCAGCCGAGGATTCCAATATAGGCAATCCGGCAGAACTCCCCGCCGATCTCTCACAGTTCAGCCAGCGACTTGCCAGCTTTGGATTAGGAGAAGCTCCGGATCCATTGCTGACCGAGTCACGTCCTCCGAATAAACGGCGGCCGAGTCGCTGAGGCAGGTCGCATGAGCGAGAGTGAGTAGGATCACAGGGAACAGCTCTGGGCCGTATTAGGGTGTTAGAATAGCCCCCGTTATTATATCGGACCACCGAACGGGTGCCTTGGCAGAGTTAGCTCAGATCTAGGGAAGGCACACCGTACCCGAGTCCATTTTTGATGCCGAGAGTGATAATGGGAATTGCCATGTCCGGAGTACGTAGTAGCCATCCGTCTCTCCCCGCTATCCAGCTGGATCCGGCCCTCACTCGCCAGCACTTTCGTGACTGGAGCCGGGCGAGCACATGGAATGGCTCTTCACGCTCTTCGGAATGGGCTCGACGCGCGATCAATCTGGTCCTGGCCCTCGTCGCTCTGATCGTTACGATGCCGATCATGCTGCTGGTGGCCGTCCTCGTGCGGCTGACTTCCCGCGGACCTGTTCTCTACACTCAGCTCAGGGTTGGTCTGGATCGTCGCGCCCCCGCCAGCGGCTCCCACAATCACCGACGCAAACACGACCTTGGCGGCCGCCCATTCACGATCTATAAGTTTCGCACGATGCGGGTGGATGCCGAGCATGGCAGCGGAGCCGTCTGGGCTCAGCAGCAGGACCCTCGCGTAACGGCAGTGGGTGGCCTTCTTCGCCAGTATCGGCTGGATGAGCTGCCTCAGCTTCTCAACGTACTCAGGGGCGAAATGAACATCGTCGGGCCTCGGCCCGAGCGGCCCACTATTTTTGCCGAGCTCCGGGAGCACATTGCCGAATATCCGCTTCGGCAACGAGCCAAGCCCGGCATCACGGGGTTAGCACAGATCAACCATCACTACGATCGCTCGCTCGAGGACGTGCGCACCAAGGTGCAGTTCGACTTGGAGTACATCCGGCGGCAGTCGGTGGCTGAAGACCTACGCATCATGATGAAGACCGTTCCGGTCATCCTGCTACGCCGGGGAGGCTGGTAGCCGGCCCCAAACATGCCTTGTCCTGCCTCCGCTGGGCGTGGCACCGCAGCCACACTGAGGCCCGCGAGTTAGCCCACTGCGGGTCCTGGCGATCCTCCATGTCTTACCTGACTTATATCTGCCAACAACTTAGACCGGGGGATCCAACGTTGCCCGGGCGGAATAACGATTGCTGGTACGGCACCTGTTCCGGGCTCTATCCTCGTGGCAACACTGACTCTGGGTGAATGTCTTCTGTGCCTTCGACATCTGCTGTAGCGCCAGACGGTGTTCCGGCCCTTTCGGTAGTGGCCCCGCTCTACAATGAGTCAGAAAACGTGCGGCCGCTGATCGATTGGATCTTGCAGGCCCTGGAGTCGTATACCGGCGTATTCGAAGTGATTCTGGTGGATGACGGCAGCCGCGACGGGACCTGGAGCGAAATACGTGCGGCCGCTGAGGACCCGCGGGTCCGCGGGCTTCGATTGGGCGCCAATGTGGGCCAGACGGCTGCGATGATGGCCGGCTTCGACAATGCGCGCGGTGAGGTGATCGTCTCGCTGGATGGGGATCTACAGAACGACCCCCGCGATATTCCAGCCCTGCTGGCTAAGCTGGAGGAGGGCTACGACCTGGTGTGCGGATGGCGGCAGAAGCGCCAGGACAAGCTACTGCTGCGAAAAGTTCCTTCCTGGGTTGCCAACCGCCTGATCCGTCGTCTTACGGGCGTACAGATCACCGATAACGGCTGCTCGCTGAAAGCCTACCGCCGTGACCTCCTCCGGCGGATCTCGCTTTACGCGGAGCAGCACCGCTTCATTCCAGCTCTCTCCGCGAGCGTTGGAGCGCGCATCACGGAAATTCCGGTTCGCCACCACGCACGCCGCTTCGGCGAAAGCAAGTACGGGATCTCGCGGACGTTGAAGGTCCTGGTGGATTTGATCACGTTGAAAATGATCACCACGTTCCGCTCCCGGCCTCTTCTGGGCTTTGGACTGGCGGCTATCCCGGCCTTGGGTGCTGCTCTGGCGTTCGGTGCAGTCTGGCTCTTCAGCCTCACTCACTTCCGCCCCGAGAAAGCAGTGGCAGTCGTCTTTCCCGGTGCCGGACTACTTGCTCTAGGCGTAGCCTTTTATCTGGTGATGCTCGGTCTCGTTGCCGAGGTCGCGCTCAGTAGCGAACGCGAGGATTCCAAAGACATCCCTAATGCATGGGAGATTCGCTAGATGAGTGCACGAGGGATTGTGATGGAACCAACGCCCGCCAGCTCCAACAGCCCGGCTCCCACAGATGCTACACTGATCTCGGTGGTGGTTCCGGTGGTGGAGCGCGCGGATGCCCTGATGGTGGTCTATAATGCGTTCGCGCGCGAGCTCGAGGCCCGCCCGGAAGAATATGAGTTCCTGTTCGTGTTTGATGGGCGGTTTACGCCACCTCCGGAGCTGCTCGCCTTGGCCCGAGAGAATCCAGCTGTACGCCTCCTGTCGTTCGCTCGCTCTTTTGGCGAGACGGCTGCCCTGCGGCTGGGTATCGAGAAGAGTCGGGGCGATCTGCTGATCACCTTGCCAGCCTACTTTCAGGTTCAGCCTGAAGGTCTTCAGCTGTTGCTGAAAGCGCTATCCGGCGGCGCCGATATGGTCGTGGCCAGCCGTTCGCCTCGCCTGGACAGCTGGCTCAATCGTCTCCAGTCCCGGGCGTTCCACAGTATCGTGGCGGGTGTCTCGGAGCAGCGCTTCCACGATATGGCTTGCGGAGTACGGGTAATGCGTCGAAGCGTGGCGGAGGCCCTCCCATTGTATGGAGATCTTCACCGGTTCATACCGGCACTCGCCCTGCGAGAGGGATTTCGGGTCGAAGAGGTCTCGGTGCCACAACACCCCAGCGATGCGCGAACCCGAGTCTATCGCCCCGGGGTGTATTTACGCCGTCTCCTGGACATCGCGGCCTTCTTCTTCCTGGCAAAGTTTACCGAGAAGCCGTTGCGCTTCTTCGGGCTCGTAGGGTCTGTATTTCTCGGCTCCGGTATGGTCCTCAGCCTGGTGCTTCTGGTTCAGCGGCTCGCAGGCCAGGGAATTGCCAACCGCCCCGCCCTGATACTCGCGGTCCTCCTGCTGGCTCTGGGTGTGCAGTTGATGGGCCTCGGGCTGGTTGGCGAGATCATCGTCCACCTTCGTGCCCCTCATCGGAGAGCTTACCGGGTACGCGAACGAACGTAGGTGTGCCTGCCTTGCGTGATCGTGTCCGTTCGGGAGAACCTTCAAGGTCAAGGTCTTCTTGCCACTACCCTTCACGGACATGCGCGATATTCCCGGTGTTGTAGACACAATGCTCGATTCTCTGGTCGCTGGCGCTCGAACGTTTGGCGCTTCCGGCATCTGGCACATATCGTCGGGTGGGGCCTGCCGGCGGCGGGCAGAGAGCAGGACGATATCGAACCAGTCACGTCTACTCGGAGGCAGAGGAGGTAAAGCCCGCCACTGGTCGAGCTGGTGTGGCGGCCGCTCGGGCAGGCGAATATTGAAGCGGCTACTGACAAGACGGCTGGTGCGCCGAGCTCCGCGTTGGAGACGGTGACGTGAAGATTCTCGTTCTGGCCCCGCACCCGTTCTTTCAAGCGCGCGGTACTCCGCTTGCCTTGAGAACCGTCCTGGAATTTCTCAGCAGCAGAGGCCATCAGATCGATGTTCTGACTTTCCACGAGGGAGAGGACGTCGAAATCGCCAATTGCCGAATCCACCGAATCGTTCGCCCCCCATGGATACACGACATCCGGCCCGGCTTCTCGATGAAGAAGGTGGTCTGCGACGTGTTGATGTTCGGCAAGTGCCTGCGCATGATATGGAAGGTCCGCTACGATCTGATACATGCTGTAGAGGAGTCGGCGTTCATCGCAGCGGCGATGCAGCGCATCAGCGGGGTACCGTACGTCTACGATATGGATTCCTCATTGGCGGAGCAGCTGGTCGAGGCCTATCCCAGCCTCCACTTCGCGTTCCCAACCCTGCGCAGGTGTGAGGCACTTGCCGTGCGCAACAGTCTCGGTGTCCTGACGGTGTGCGCCGCGTTGGAAGATGTTGCCCATGGACATGCCCCGGAGAAAACCATAGGCCTGGTTGAAGACACAACGTTGCTGGAAGCGCCCGAAAGTCACTCAGGCAACGGTCAAAGCGCCGACCCTCTGGTGCCCCTCGGGATTGGGGGTCGAGAGCCGATTGCCATGTATGTGGGTAATCTCGAGCAATATCAGGGAATCGGTCTTCTGCTCGATGGCTTCCGTTATACCCTGAATCGGCTCCCGGGAGCGCACCTGGTGATCGTCGGGGGCATGGAAAAGGACATTGAACACTATCGCAAGCGGGCCAACCACCTCGGTGTGAGTGCTCGGGTGCATTTTATTGGACCTCAGCCGATTTCCGCGCTCAACGCGCTGTTGAGACGCGCGGACGTGCTTGTCTCACCCCGCCTGAAAGGGCTCAACACCCCGATGAAGATCTACTCGTACCTGGACTCGGGCACGGCGGTTCTCGCCACCCGCCTGAAAACCCACACCCAGGTTGTCGATGACCGCACGGCCTACCTCGTCACCCCTGAGCCGCAGGCGCTGGGCGACGGTCTGGCGCACCTGCTCAGCGACCCGGGGCTTCGTGCCCGACTGGCAGATCGAGCCAAAGCTTATGTTCAACAGGAGTTCACCCCCGAAGCAGCTCATCGTAAGCTGACCTCTTTTTACACCATGATGGAATCGAAGGCTGCCGGGACCGCAGTGTGAGGAAGCTGTGGTACTCGCCCACGCTCCGGACGGTTGTCATCTATGGCGTGTCAGGGCTCGGGTTCGCCGGCGCTAACCTGATCCTTGCCCGAGTGCTTCCCACCGCGGAGTACGGGCTGTTTACACTGGTCGTCGCGCTGACAAACTTGAGCTTCGCGATGGCTCCCGCTGGAATTGACGGTATCGTCAACCGGCGGCGGCTCGATGCCGGTCCCCGGCTGCTCAAGCTCACACTGGCGGCGGGACTCGTCACCGCCCTCGTCTTCCTGGCCATCGCGGGACTGGCGTACCGCATAGACACTCCACTGCTGCTCCTGGTTTTCGCCACCACCGTGAGCGGCGGGGCGATGATGGTAGCCGCAGCCCAGTTCCAGAGCGAGCAACGGTACGGCATCTCGCTCGCTTTGACCCAGAGCTCGAATCTCGTCCTCATCGTCGCGGCGCTGGCTGTTGTCTGGACCGGGATCATGGAAGCGCAGCTTCCTCTGGTCATCTCAACGCTTGGCTTCGTGCTGGCAGCCCTCCTCGGTTGGTGGCTGCTGTTTAACGAACGAGCTGCCAAGCCTCACCGGGAAACCGCATTTCCCTGGACTGAGGCTCTCTCCTATGCGGGCCTGAACGGGGCTGGTCTGCTGCTAATCCAACTAGACCGGCTCATCATTCCTTATGTGCTGACACTTCATGATCTCGCCACGTTCGGCGTCCTCGCGGCGATCGCCGGGTCGCTATTTCGCGTGCTTGCCATGGGAGTCGGCTACACCCTCCTCCCTCGCCTGCGAGCGGCAAACAGTGTTGTCGAACGTCGCCAATTGATAGCGCATGAGGTCAAGCTCGTTCTGGCAATCATCACGGTCGGGTCCATTGCCATCTGGTTCCTGACCCCCTGGATCGAACGTGCCTTTCTCGCTGGGAAGTATCACCTCGCTGGATCACTTCTTCTGGCAGCCGTTTTCAGCGGGGTAACCAAGATCATGAACTCCCTCAGTCGAGCAACCGCTGTCGCATTGGCGACCGCCAGCGAGCTGTCGGTGCTCAACTGGCTGGGTTGGGTCTCAGTGGCGGTAGCCTGCCTGGCCGGGATCCTGGGAGCCCGATGGGGCCTCGCTGGCTTGATCTATGGCGTCGGCGTGGGCTGGCTGATGAGGGCACTCACCGCATCATATCTGACCCAACGCCATCTCAAGCTGCCAGAGGCAATGCCGGCGACGATCCGTTCACCGACTTAGATAGTCACTGATACCGATTAGATCTCAATCGCGCGGGACGAGGAACGCCCCCGAGTATCGCCTGCCAACACTGTGACCAATACCACCGAGTCCGGAGCCACATCCAACTAGGGTGCAGGGCTGTTTCACTGGCGCAGCGTTGCCCTGCTTAGGCGGACGTCATCCAAAAAAACCCGAGTGCACATGGAAACAGCATGCCCACCTCCAGCGTTTCGCGGGTCCTCATCACTGGTGCGGGCGGCTTTACAGGGCTGGCGTTAGCCAGAAGTCTGACTGCCTGCGGCTACCGGGTCCATGGGCTCGTGCGCAGTAGAAATCACCTATCTGTTCTGGAGCACGCGGGGGTTCGGCCCATCGTAGGGGACGTTCGCAATCCGGCGGTGCTCCGCGAGGCCATTCAGGGAATGGATATCGTCTATCACCTCGCCGCAGTGTTCCGGCGCGCGGGGGTGCAGGCGTCGGAGTACCGGGAGGTACACGTGGATGCCACTCAGCGGCTCATCGAGATCAGCGCTGCCGCCGGGGTACGCCGGGTCGTGCACTGTAGCACAGTGGGCGTTCATGGAAGCGTGTCAGAGGAGGCTCCCGCTACCGAGAATGCGCCTTTCCGTCCCGGCGATATCTACCAGCGCACCAAGCTGGAGGGTGAGCGGATGGCGATTCGGACAGCGGAACGGACTGGTGTTCCTCTCACGGTGATCCGTCCGGGACCGATTTATGGGCCGGGTGACAGGCGCCTGCTCAAGCTCATTGGAGGTGTTGCCCGAGGCCGGTTCAGAATCCTTGGCGACGGCTCCCCCCGATTCCAGATGGTTTACATTGATGACCTGACGGAGGGATTCCGGCTCGCGGCCGAGTCGCCGGTTGCCGCAGGCAGGATCTATATCCTGACGGGCAACGAGGCGCCTACCATCAATGAGCTGGTTGGAAAGATCGCCGAGGTTGCCGGCGTGGATCCACCCAGCCTTCGGCTTCCCGTGTGGCCTTTCTGGCTGTGCGGTGCCGCGTGCGAAGCGGTGTGCATCCCATTCGGAATTGAGCCCCCGATCTACCGGCGCCGGGTGAACTTCTTCACCAGCAACCGGTGGTTCAATACGGCGAAAGCCCAGAACGAGATCGGGTTCGCGGCCCGGGTGAACCTGCGTGAGGGTATCAGCCGGACTTTGGAGTCCTATCGGCGGCTGGGCTGGCTATGAGGGTGCCCGTTGTTGGTCCGCTTGCCGCTCGCCAGCTCCAACTCCTCCAGAAGCCGTCGAGCGCTCGCATCCCAGGAGAAGTGCCGCGCTCGAGCGAGTCCGCGAGTCCGCAGATCTTCCCTCAAGCCGGGCTCACAGAGCAGTCGCCTCATCGCCATCGAGAGTCCCTGGACATCATCGGGGTCTACCAGCAGCGCGGCGTCAGCCACTACCTCCGGACAGGCGGGTGCGGTTGAGGTGATCACGGGACACCCGCACGCCATTGCCTCGACGAGAGGTATTCCGAAACTCTCATAGTACGATGGAAAAATGAGTGCGCCGGCGCGGCTGTATACCGCGGGCATATCCGCATGGTCTATGAGGCCGGGAATCTTTACAGCTGCGGGATCCACGTGTCGGCTGAGAACCTCGGGTGTGAGGCGGCTCGCTACTCCGGCACCCAGTATGACCAGGGGGGGACAGTTGGGCACGGAGGCATGAACCTTCCCATAAGCACCCAGGGTCCCTTCGACGTTCTTCCGTGCGCACAGCTCGTTCCCGGCATCTTCGAACCTCGCATAACCTTTGACCACCATCAGGAAGAACTCGCTGCTCGGCAGGTCATACTTCGCCCTCACCCGCTCCAGTAGAGTCTGGTCGGTAATCCGGGAAAAACGCTCATCTGCAGCGGCGTAAACCGTGGACATCTTTCGCCGAGGCACGCCAGCCAGGACCTCCAGCTCGGCAGCAAGGCTATTCGAGTTGGTCAGCACCCGGGCCGCGCGCCGGCAGAAGACCGGTATCGACGCCATGTTGTACAGCCGATTCACTCGGTCACTCAGACTGGGATAGTACTCGGGAAAGGTCCAATACTCGGTGCCCCGCTGCTGGACCACTGTGGGGCACGGCGCCATGATGGGAATGCTGAACTTGTGATGGAAGAGGACGTCGAGATTTTCTCGCAGCGCCGCCCTCGGCAAGGCGATCTGATCCCAAACCAACTTGCCCGGGGCGCGCACCACCCGTTCTTCTACGTTGGGAATGCGCGCATACCGGCCGCGCTGGTTCTCCTGCATGTAGAACAGCACGTATCGGTTGAATCGATCGATTTTAAAGAGTGCGTCGCATAACTGGCGAATGTACACGCCAGCTCCATCATACTCGTCCACGCTCCGTAGCATGAGGCCGATCCGAAGGGGGCGTGAGGAGCCGGAGGCTGAATCTGCATGAGGCCGAGGCTGGTCAGTGATAGTGGCACTATTGGGAACTGGCATGCTCAGGACACCCTGAAAGCAGAGGACAGGAATCCGGCTGCGCCGACTCGGCGGCGTTCCCGGGAGTGTACACGACATCACGCTCTCCGACCACCCTCGGCGCACACGTCTATCACGCCGAAGGCCGACAATACTTCTCGACGCCGCGGCGGGCAGTGACGGGCATCCCCAGTCGGCTCACAGGGTTGCCGTGATGAGCGGCGCTAACGAAGTACGGCAGATTCTGGCGCCACACCGGGCTCCCGTCCTGCTGTTTACCCGGGTTCGTGGGCTTCCCGGCTCTCACGCCGGATCGGCTGAATGGACACCGGCTAGCCCGCAATCTAGCTTCCGGAATTCATGCGACTTTCCTTCCACCGAAGAATTCTGCTCATCCTGGTCTGCCTGGGCGCTGTTCCCACTGCCCTGGCGGTTTTGGGTTGGGGGCTGACGATCCGGTCCAGTACCAGAGCCCCCGGAGCACGCGAAGCCATCGAAGGAGTCGCGACATCGGGCCGGGCTCTTCTCCACACCATCGACTCGACGCGTCTCACTCCAAAGGAGCGGCAGGTCCTGGCGGACCACGCCAGCAGGCTCAACACCGCCATTGGACAGCTGCAGCGGGCCGACACCTTCAGCCGTTACTACTATGCCGGGCTGGGACTGGTCATTTTCCTTGTCGGCAGCGGATTTCTCTACGCGTCCATACGCCTGGGCGGTCATCTTTCACGGCAGCTCAGTCGTCCCATCGATGAGCTCATCGGCTGGACCGGAAACATCCGCCGGCTGGAACCGCTCCCACCCGACCGCCCGCGGCGGGGCGCACCCGAGTTTGCGGCGCTCCGCACGGCGCTTCGGGACATGGCTGCCTCGCTGGAGCGTGCACGAGCCCAGGAGATCGAGGCCGAGCGGCTGCGAGCCTTTCGCGAGACCGCCCGGCGGGTAGCCCACGAGATGCGCAATCCGCTGACGCCGATTCGCCTCGCTGTTTCAGCACTGGCGCGGTCGGCAGAAGCGGAGCACCGGGAAGCTATCGATGTCCTGGTGGCTGAGTCGGACCGCCTGGAGCAGCTCGCTCGCGAGTTCACGGAGTTTGGCCGCCTGCCCGAGGGTCCCCCTGCCCCGATCGACTTTTCGGAGCTCATCTCAGAGCTGGCGCGCACCTCACTGCCGCCAACTATGAAGGTCACCATGCAGCTGGATCCGGACACTCCAATCCTGCCAGGCCATTACGATCCAATGCGGCGCGCGTTCAGCAACATTCTGCGCAATGCGGCGGAGGCCTGTGCCGGGGAAGGGAGTCTCGAGCTCACGGTAGCCCCCCACAATTGCGCCGGGGTTCGGGTCGAGATTTCCGATCATGGACCGGGTGTTCCCCGCGAGATCGCGGATCGGATCTTCGATCCCTACTTCACCGGCAAGTCCGGGGGGACTGGGCTTGGCCTGGCGCTGGTCAGGCAGACAATCGAGATGCACGGGGGCACGATCCGGCTGGAGGAGACGCCTGGAGGCGGGGCAACCTTCGTGGTAGAACTGGGGCCGGGGTGAGCGGAGGCGAGCAGGTCCTTCTGGTTGACGACGAGGCCAACATTCGTCGAATGCTGGGTGCCTTGCTGCGCAACGAAGGGTTCTCCGTGACGGAGGCACCCAATGGGAATGCGGCGCTGCTGCTGATGGATGAAGCGGACCCCGATGTGGTCCTTCTCGATTTGATGATGCCGCCAGGGCCGGATGGCCTCGAAACCCTCACCCACATGCGGGAGCGTGGCCGCACCGTTCCGGTGATAATGATGAGCGGCAAGGCTCAGCTCACCGATGCTGTTCGTGCGGTGAAGCTGGGCGCGTTTCAGTTCCTGGAAAAGCCGCTCAGCCCTGAAGGCGTGCTGGTCACCGTTCGGGCGGCGCTCGAGCTGAACCGAACACGAGCGGAAAATCGGGCGCTTCGGGCCGAACTGGGGCGTCGTGCCGCCCTCATAGGCAGCGGTCCTGCCATGCAGCAGGTGGCCACACTGATCTCCAGAGTCGGGCCTACCGAGGCGCGAGTGCTGATCACCGGGGAGTCGGGGACGGGAAAGGAGCTGGTAGCGGCCGCAATCCACGCTTCCAGCCGCCGGCAGGCACGGGCATTCGTGACCGTCAATTGCGCCGCCATTCCCCGAGACCTCGTCGAATCGGAGATGTTCGGCCACGAGAAGGGCTCGTTTACTGGAGCTACCGAGCGACGCCTGGGGCGCTTCGAGCTTGCCCATGGCGGCACTCTCTTCCTGGACGAGGTCGGCGACCTCAGCCAGGAAGCCCAGGCTAAGCTGCTTCGAACTCTGGAGAGTGGAGAGCTTCAGCGAATCGGTGCCGAAACGATGATGCGGATCGATGCCAGGGTCATCGCGGCAACCAACAGGGAATTGGAAGAGGCGGTGGGTGGGGGCGCCTTCAGAGAAGACCTTTTTTTCCGGCTGAATGTCTTCCCCATCAGGCTTCCCCCACTGCGTGAACGCCTCGAAGACCTGCCGGCCCTGGTTGCTCATCTGGCCGAACGCGTGAGGCCTCGCCATGCCGCGGAGTTCACCGATAGTGCACTCGAGGCGCTGGCTGCCTACTCCTGGCCGGGAAATGTGCGGGAGCTGGCCAACCTGGTCGAGCGGCTCAGCATTCTGAGCGGGCCGGTGGTGGATGCCTCGGCCGTGCGGCAGGTTCTGCGAGGCTCGCCCGCGACTCCGACGACGACCCCGCTGGTGCATCTGCTTGGCCGCCCGCTGAGCGACGCGCTCGACGAATTCGAGCGTGGCTTGATCATGGCCGCCCTGACGCAGGCACAGCATAACATGGCTGAAGCCGCCAGGATTCTACAGACCGATCGCGCCAACCTCTACCGCCGGATGCGCCGGCTGGGTTTGGAGAAGAGCGCGGAATCCGAGCCCTAGCTCCCTTCTCGATCGAGAGCCTCATGCGCCTGCTTCTCGCCGGCCTGATGCTGATGGCGGCTTCTCCTGTGCGGGCCCAGGACAGCGTCATCGTCATCGACCCTGATGCGCCTGCACCGGACTCGGCGGTTCAGGCGGGCGCCCCGCCGCAAGTCATCTCCGAGCTGATCGCGCTCTACAACGATTCCGGGTCCACCCGGATGCAGGGTGACGTGACCCTGCCGGCCGGCACCACCTTCGACGGCAGCCTGGCGCTGTTCCGCGGCTCGCTGCGAATCGCCGGCCGGGTGAGCGGACCCGTGACCGTGGCCAATGGTACCCTTTATCTCCTGCCGGGTGCTTCGGTCCAGGGAGACATCCTGGTCATTGGCGGGCGGCTCATCCGCTCGGAGCAGGTCGAGCACTTTGGTCGCGAGCGGGTGTACTGGGACGCCGCACCTGTGATTCGGACACCGGAAGGGTGGCTCGCGTTACGGGAGCGCCGTCGCTCGCTGACCGACATGGCGGCCGCGCGCACATCGTTCCAGGTAGGGAGGGTCAGGACGACTCTGTCGCTCGCCACCGGCGGGACATACAATCGCATTGAAGGACTGCCGCTGATGTTCGGGCCACTGTTCGAGCTCCGGCCCACACCGACTACGTATGCGCGAATAGACCTGCGAGGAATCCTGCGCACCGCAGGCAGTGCCGACGACCGCAGCGATTTCGGCTACGTCGCCAGAGGTGATTTTCGGATCCAGGGAAGTCCCGAGTACGGCATCAGCGGACGAGTCTACAGCCAGATCGAGCCCTTCGAAGATCACCCGCTCTCCAGCAGCGAATCAGGCTGGTCGGCATTTCTGCTTCAGCGCGACTACCGGGACTATTTCCAGCGCAGGGGTGTAGGCGGAGCGGTTTACGTTCAGCCGCACCGGGCCTGGAGGCTCGAGTTCAGCATGAGCCGCGACTCGGAGCGCTCGGTGCGGATTACCGATCCGTGGTCGCTGTTTCGAAATAGCGACCGCTGGCGTCGAAATCCCTTGATCGACGATGGCCACTACTTCACCACCGGGCTGCAAGTGGTCTTCGATACCCGCAACGACCGGGATCGGCCGACGACCGGCTGGATAATCCGCACCCGGTTCGAGCATTCGACCAGCGACGATATCGCCCCGGTGGCTCTGCCCGCGAGTGTCCGTTCCACTCCTCCAACCGGGGGCGGCTATGGGACCGGACGACTGTTGATCGATGCACGGCGATACGCGCGCCTGACCCCGCAGCTACAGATGAACGTCCGCTTGCGGGCGGACGGCTGGATCGAGGGCGACCGTCTGCCGGTTCAGCGCCGCGTCTCTCTCGGCGGCCCGGGCCTGCTACCGGGATTTGACTTCCGCGCGTTCACTTGTGCGCCGAGAGGATTTAGCGATGCAGCGGATCCGGCGCTTTGTGATCGGATGCTTGCCACTCAGGTCGAGGTCCGGACTCGAGTGGGGCTCAACCTCGGCTATCGTCTGCCGGATCGCCAGGGAAGCCGGGGACGGTTCATCGGCATCGAGGAAGCCGACCTCGTCATCTTCGGAGATGCAGGAAAGGCCTGGCTGGCCGGGAGCGGACCTGGTCAGGTGCCGGTGAATCGACTCCCGGTGATCAAGGAGTGGGAGTTTGACGCGGGGGTGGGGCTCGACGCGGGCGGATTCGGTGCCTACCTGGCGAAGAGCCTGTCCGAGGAAGAGCCCGTGAAGCTCGTGGTCAGGTTGCAGCGTCGCTTCTAGTGCCACTCCGGCACCCTTCCCTGCTCCGGTTGAGGTGGTGGCGCGGCTGGCTCGTAGCGCTCGCTTCCGTCTTCGGTAGTGCCTGGACGGACAACCTCCTGGCCCAAACCGCTCCGGTCCGCCTGCAGGTCACCCTGACGGCGGACTCCAGTATCCGGGGCGCGCGGGCACCCGTGGTGCGGTCCGAGAATCTGCTGGGCCCCGAGAGCCGCTGGCTCGCGGCGCTGCGCTCCGGACTGCCGGTGCGACTTCACTACCGGCTGGAAGTCTGGCGTTCTCGCGATGGCTGGTTCGACAACTTCGACCGGCAGGTCGAATGGGATGTGGTAGTCAGGCACGAGCCACTGCT
>DATFFX010000039.1:0-2822 GCA_035249825.1 Gemmatimonadales bacterium
CCCGGCATGGTTACGCCCGGCATGTCGATGGCGGGCAAAATGAAGGAGGCCGAATGCAGGGCCTGATCGGGATCGCGCTTGAGGATTTCCTCGAAGATCGTGCGGTAGAAGGTGTAATGGCGCGCTTCCTCCTTGGCCACCTGACTGAGGATCACCCCCAGGCGCGGCTCGTACTCCGCGACAATCTTTCCGGTCTCGCTGTGCGAGAACTGGGTGGCGCGCTCCTGGACCGTCGTGTAGGCGAATACGCGGTACGGGTCGCGGTCCCATTCGGGATGGAACCCGGCCCGCAGGTACTCGAACTGCATCTCCTCCAACCGGCGCTGCTTCAGCAGGCGGGTGTCGCGGGCGTAGTCGTGGAGCACCTGCCCATGCCGATCCTCCTCGGCGGTCCAGAGGTTGTTCCAGCTTCTCCAGAAGCTTTCGTCTCCGAGGTATACGGCGAGGAGCCGGTGGAAGTGAGGCAACCCCTCTTCGGTGAGCAGGTTCAGGGCAAGTGCGGCACGAGCGTGGTCGGGTATCCCGGCAGCTCGTGCCCGCAGCTCGGCCAGGTGGGCATCGGGGGACTCGTCCGGGCCTGGACCGATCAGGTCGGTGGGAAACCAGAGCTCGCGTTTGCGCTCGTGTGCCTCCATCAGCTCCCGTACCTTGTCTTCCAGGTCCTGGAGCACCTCTATCTTCGAATAAACTTCGCGGGTGGGTTCGGTGGCGGTGCCCATGAGTGCCTTGGAAGCGGAAAGCTGTCTGTGGTACAGGCCAGCCTTAAAGATAGTGGCGCCAGTCCTGCAAGTGCCACTCAGGCATGACGCTGACTAGGTCTCGGAGGTGCCCAGCGGCTTCTCCATGAGTAGCCAGGTGCGGCGGCCCAAGTAACCCTCGCGTACGAAGATGCGGCGCCAGCCAAAGGCAGCCAGCAGACCCTCGGAGCGGGCATCATCAGTCCAGAACTCGGCCAGGTGAGCCCCTGATTCAGTGGCTCGCTCTTCGAAGGCGGTAAGGAGGCGGTGGGCATGGCCCCGATGACGCTCCTGGGGCAGGACAACCACATCGACCAGGTGAGCAACGCCGCCCCGGAGCCAGTATCTGAGCCCCCCGATCCAGTCGCCGATCTCGTTGCTCAGGATCAGGTAGCGCTCGTCCGGCGCATTGGACCAGCCGCCCGGGTCCTCCTCCTGCTCGAGGATCTCCGAGAACCAGGCCGCGAAATCCTCGTCCTGCTCCATATCACGGATAGTCAGCTCACTCATCTGCCACCTTCCCGATGGGAGACTCCCATCGATTCGCCAGCAACACTAATGCCACACCTGTGGTTCCTGTCTGTGAACGTCGTCACCGCTCCAGCGCGCCACCCGGCACAGGATTGAGAATGCAAACTGGAGTCGCCTTGGACTTCTGCGAGGCTGATCTTTGAATGTGGACGCAGGATGCGTCCCATATCACACTGAGGCAGGCTCATGACCACGACCGCTGCACAAACCTCTCGCCCTGTGATAGTGCACTGCCCCTTCTGCTCCGCAGCCAATCGCGTTGACCTCACGCGGCTGGCCTCCGGGCCGAAGTGTGCCAAGTGCGGGAAACCGCTCCGGCTGGACCGACCGCAGAAGGTGACGGATAGGGAGTTCGATAGAACGATAACAGGATCGAGCGTTACGGTGCTGGTCGATTTTTATGCCGACTGGTGCGGGCCGTGCAAGGCGATGGCGCCGACGCTGGACGAGTTCGCCGAGAAACGAGCGGGAGAGGCACTGGTTCTCAAGCTCGATACCGACGCCAACCCCGGCACCGCTACCCGATTCGCGATCCGTGGGATTCCGACCCTCATCGCATTCGAGGGTGGCAAGGAAAAGGGTAGACACGTGGGGCTGGCAGACATGAAGGTTCTGGAGAGACTCACCGGAAATAAGTGACAATCACCCGAGACCGACCGCTACCCCGGCGGCCACCGCCAACGCAGCCAGGAGCAGGAGCGCGGCGAGCAGCGGCAGGGCAAATCTGAACCAGTCCTCATAGCGAACCCCTGCTGCGGCCAACATGGCCATCAACGCTCCGTTGGTGGGCGTGAGGAGGTCGCACAATCCCGCTCCATACTGATATGCCAGCACGGTGACCTGGCGGGAGAGGCCGATGAGGTCCGAGAGGGGAACGAGAAGCGGCATAGTGAGAACCGCCTGACTGCTGGTGCTTGGCACCGGCACGTGCATCGCCGCCTGCAAAACCATCATCCCCAGCGCCGAAAAAGTAGGCGGGAGGTCCGCCACCGGTGTGAACAGGCCGTGGACGATCGTGTCCACAATCACTCCTTCATTGAGCACTACGTAAATCGCGCGGGCAAATCCCACCACGAGTGCGGCGAGCGCCATGGACTGGACTCCTTCCACGAACGCGTCCGTGGTCCTGCGGATTCCAAGCCCGGCCAGAAGTCCAGCCGCTATCCCGACAGCAAAGAACAGTGCAGAAAGCTCGTTGAACTCCCAGCCCAGCTTCTGAGCTCCGTAGAAGTAAGAACCGAATCCGGCCACGATGGCGAACAGCACGACTATATCTCGCCAGTGGAGCTGCGCGCTATCATCTGCCTCTGACCGTTGGGGTGGCATCTGATTCCGCCGTGCGTGATACATGGTGCCCGTAATCCAGATTCCCAGGGCGGGTATCAGAAACGCGATCCTGAAGCCAAGGCCCGAGCCAGTCGGCAGTTCGGCGACTTTTTGCGCGATGATCACCTGAAACGGATTCACCGGGCTGAACGCGGCGCCTATGGCCGCCGCTCCGAGGCTCATGGCCACCGCCGTGACGGCGGTGAACCCCAGCTGGCGGGCGAGCAG
>DATFFX010000040.1:0-11083 GCA_035249825.1 Gemmatimonadales bacterium
CGTGGGCTCGAGGAGCGCATTGCGCTGATGGGCGAGTTTGCGGTCCGGATGCTGCCGCTGTTCGAGCTCAGAACCGAGCAGGCCGCGCCTTTGCGGCCGGTTCTGGAGCGAACCTATCCAATGGCTCAGCTGGCCGACGCGCATCGGGTCATGGAAGGCAATGCCACGTTCGGGAAAATCGTGGTGGAATGGTCATAGGTGAGAGGTGAGAGGTGAGAAGTGAGAGGAAAGTGGACTACCCCGCAAGGCACTGGTGCCGTAGCGGGTACGGATGTGATCGAGGGCGTGCTGGAGCGCGGCGGGGCGGCGGGGCAGCGGGGCAGATGGACAGCAAAAGCACACCGTTGCGGAACTTTTCTCCGTAGCAGACTGCCCCGCTGCCCCGCTGCCCCGCTGCCCCTCCCACAACTCCAGTTGAGCTTCCGCCTCTATAAGCCGGTCCAGCGTGAGCGCTACGCTGCATACCGCCAGGCGTCTGGTATTGGCCAGTACGAAGGCGCGGCGCGCGGTATCCCAGAGCTCTGCATCGAGCACCACCGCAGGGAGTGGCAGGGTACGCGAACCCGCGGTGTAGTCGGCGTAGGTCATTTCGACCCGGAGCCGCCCCGCGGCAAGGCCGCGTCGCCGCAGCCGTCGTCCGAGCCGCTCGCTCATGAGCCGCAGCAGGGGAAAGAGGATGGTGAGGTCGTTGGTATCGCTCGTCAAAGTATGGGTCACGTGAAACTCGGACTGCCGTTCGGGCGGGAGCACCGGCCGCGGATCGATACCCCGGGCCCTGGCTCGCAGTGTCCGTCCGTCGCGGCCAAAAACCGCGCAGAGTGCGTTCTCGGGAATGACGGCCACCTCGCCGATCAGATCGAGCTGATAGTCATGTAGCTGGGCACGCACGCGGGAGTCGAGCTCTGGCATCACCTCGAGCGGTTGAGGAGCCAAAAACCCGCGCTCATCTCCTGAGGGGACGTAAAGCAGCGCTTGCTTCCCTGCTTCCTCGCTTCCCCGCCTCCCCGCCTTAATCGCGGCCTGGCTGACGAGCTTATTGGTGGCTATCCCCACCGATATTGCCAGTCGAAGCCGGCCACTTACCTCCCGCTGGATGCGTGCGGCTACATCCTGCGGGGGACCAAAGAGCCGCCCGGTTCCGGTAAGGTCGAGAAAGGCATGACCGTAGCCTCGAGGCTCGATGGTTGGGGCGTAGATCCGGAGAATTTCGTGGAGCGCGCGGGATGCTCGGGCATACAGGCGTGGGTTCGGGGGGAGCACGACGAGATCGGGGCACAGCCGCTGCGCTGTACGCACCGGCATTCCGCGCCTCAACCCGGCCAGTCGGGCTTCAGCCGACAGCGCCAGTATGGTGGCTCGATCAGCGCCCGGTGGCGCCACCGCGAGCGGCCGGGTCCGTAGCGCGGGCGCTACCATGCCTTCGAGCGAAGTACAGAAGGCGGGAGGATCGACGAACAGTACTGAGCGCATTAGACACCAGTGAACGGTAAACAGTGAACGAGCGTAGTGGATAGATTCTCGTGGGGAATCCCCCGTTCAACGCTTACCACTTCCGCTTTCCTCTCATAACAGCCTCTGAAAAAAGATTCACCACAGAGGGCACGGAGGGATCACTTAGCGGTAGAGCTCACGACATCGCGGTAGCCACTGGCTCCTAAAAAACTGTGAGTTCCCCACCAACCACCACCCAAACAGTACACATACGAAATGCGCCTATCATTGCAGCGGCGTGTCGTGAGCTGTATGCGCAGGTGATCCCTCTGTGTCCTCTGTGCCTCTGTGGTGAAAAACAAACGCACAAATCTCCTCATAGCAGAATTGCCTGTTCAGTGGAGTCAGCAGTCTCTTTCCGAGGCATACGACCCTCGAGTTGCCGTCGCCGTCTCACGCCTTCTTCGATGGAAAAGCCATACGTCTGTTTCAGCAGGCGGAGCCGGCGGGTGAGCGCGTCCTGGTAGCTCTGGCTGACATAGTCCTTGTCTGCGTAATGCCGCCGATAACGCTCGGCCAATGCAGGGAACTCACGGGTGAGGAATGGAAGGAAACGGTGCCGCGCTGCGGGACCGAGCCGGAGCGCCGACCCGACCACATAACGGGCGCCCGCCTCCTTCGCTGCTTCCATCAGCTGAGCGAGCCCTGCCCAGTCGTCGGTCACTCCCGGAATGATCGGTGCCACGAGAAGCCCCGCATACACACCATTCTCGATCAACCGCCGCAGCGCGCGCAGCCTTGCCGCTGGAACCGGTGAACGCAGCTCGAGTAGCCGTGCGAGCCGGGCGTCCGCGGTAGCGAGGGAGATGTTTACGGTGACATCGTGCTGGGCTGAGAGCGCCTGGAGAACGTCGAGATCCCGGGTGACCAGCGAGGACTTGGTGATGATCTCGATCGAAAGACCATGATAGGAGCGCAACAGCTCCAGAATGCGGCGGGTGAGCCGGAACTGTCGTTCGGCCGGCTGGTAAGGATCGGTAGCGGTACCGATCACGAGGGAGTGACCGGCCAGCCTGGAGGGGTTGAGCGTCCGTGTGAGCACCTCGACGATGTTCGTTTTGACGAGGATCTCTCTCTCGAAGGCCTCTTCAGGGGTCAGCGGGGCAGCGGGGCGGCGGGGCAGGTCGATTGCCTGCTCCGCCCGTTCCATCGTCCACCGATGCGTATCGCGCGCGTAGCAGTACATGCAGCCGAACTCGCACCCGACATAGGGATTGATCGACCAGAATCCCATGCCGGTAGAAGCAGGCGTATTCAGTACCGAATTCACCGGCAGGCCGATGAACTTCGCGCCCCGGATGCGTTCGTCGAGGACCGGTAAGCGGGTACGCGGGTAAGCGGGTAGGCTCGGCAGTAAGTCGATTTGGGAAGCGATTGGGGGGCCAGGACGCTCCCACTCACCGGGACGCTTCGGCTTACCCGCTTCCCCGCGTACCCGCTTACCCCCTGCCGTCTTCACCCGCACTGTCCCCACCCACACTGGGTGCAGCTGATACAGCCGGATGAGCGCACGACTGGTCCAGCGCAGTCGGGGCAGACGCGTATCAGATGAGACGCGCTCGGCTGGTATGTCGTCGGTTCACTGGCACTTGAGCGCACGTGCGGCCCGCCCCGCAAGCCGTTGGGCGATCGGGTTGGCTGGCAGGAATTCTGTGGGCTGGAGGGTGGGTTGGAACAGGAATGAACTGACACGGAGCCCCCTTGCTTCGGGATTTATTCGGGTACATTGCCGAATATATACCGAAGATAAAACGCGTCAAGTTAGGGTTGTGGGTCACTGAGCCGCGTTGCAGCCGGTCACACTTTACAGCGCTGTCACACCCAGGTTACTGACTCGGCACGCGGGAGACTTCACGCCGATCCCACAGGAGGCCCAATGAAAACATCGACTCTCCGTGCAGTTCCTTTCCTTCTAGCAACCGTCGCCCTGGCGACCCCTGTCTCGCCGGCGGCATCCCAACAGACCGGTGTCGAGCTTGGCGCGTTTGCTCAAGCCAGCTACTTCGAGGAGAGTATCGGCTTTGAGCAGGGTGCCGGCGGTGGCGGCATCCGGGTGGGTTTTTTCCCAGTCCGCAATCTCTTGTTGGAGGGTGAAGGAGGCTTCGTGCCAACCGAAGGACGCGGTGGCGCGAGAGTGTCGTACATCCCACTGCGGGCCCGTCTTCTGTTCAATTTGCCAGTGGGCGAGCATGGCGCCTTCCTGATAGGCGGCGGTTACGCACGGAACGAGTTTCGCCGCGATCTCGACACCCACGAAGATGGCGTGACCGGGTTGATTGGAGCCCGTCTGGGTCTTCCCGGGATTACATCGATCCGCATTTCGACATCCGTCGATTACATACCATCGCCCAGTATCGAGCTGTATCCTGCGGGGGCCGCGGAGCCTGATCACAACGTCAACTGGAATATCCAGGTTGGACTCGGCTTCCTCCTCGGAGGGCGCCGTGCCGCTGTGGCCGAGCGGGAGACCCCTGCCGCCCCGCGAGCCGACACGCTTGCGATGCAGGCCCGGCAAGACTCGCTGGCCGAAGCCGCCCGGCAGGACTCACTCCGTAGAGCTCAGGAGGCGGCACAGGCGGAGCAGAACCGGATCCGTGACAGCGTCCGAGTGGCCGAAGAGAGGGCAAACGCCAGGCAGCAGGCTCTGCAAGACAGCCTGCGTCGGGTCACCCAGGAAGACAGCATTCGGGCTGCGGCATTGCGTGATACCCTGAGACTCACTCGTGATCGGGCCCGCATCGCGTCCATACGCGACAGTCTGGAGCGAATGGCTCTCAGAGACAGTCTGCGGCTCCTCATGGCCAAACCACAGACGCGGCTGACCTTGCGGGGCGTGAATTTCGAGCTGGGCAAGTCCGTTCTCCTGCCGGTCTCGCGCGACATTTTGAGCGAGGTTGCGCGGTCGTTGGTCGCCAATCCCGACGTGCGGGTGGAGGTCGCCGGCCACACCGACAGCACCGGATCCCGGGCCGTGAACGAGCGGCTCTCACTGGCGCGAGCCGAAGCGGTCAAAGAGTTCCTGGTCGAGAACGGAGTCGCCGCCGACAGAATGACGGTGCAGGGCTACGCCTCGACTCAGCCGGTTGCCAGCAACAGGACTGCATCGGGCCGGGCCCAGAACCGGCGAGTGGAGTTGAGACGTACTGATTAAGTAGCGAACTTCCAAGGGTGAACTTCACCTTTGAAGCTGCGCTACCAGTCCTGAGCCGTACTCCGGCAGTGCTCACGGCCATGCTCGAGGGCCTGCCGGAGTGCTGGACCAGCGCCACCGAGGGACCCGACACCTGGAGTCCGTTTGATATCGTGGGCCATCTGATCCACGGCGAGCGCACCGATTGGATAGCGCGAACCGAAATCCTGCTGACTCACGGGGAAGCCCAGCCGTTCGAACCTTTCGACCGGTTCGCCCAGTTTGAAGTCTCACGCGGCAAGACGCTGCCCGAGTTGCTGGAAACGTTCGCCCAGGCTCGAGAGGCCAGCCTTCTTCGGCTGGCAACGCTGGGGCTCAAAGACGAAGACCTCGATCGCCGCGGCCGCCATCCCGAGCTCGGCACCGTCACGCTCGGCGAGCTGCTGGCTACCTGGGTAGCGCACGATCTCAGTCATATCGCGCAGATCGCCCGGGTGATGGGCCGCCAGTATACGGCCGAGGTAGGGCCATGGCGTGCCTATCTGCCGATGCTCGATGCGCGGCGCGGAGCTTGACCCATGTCGATGGCTAAGGTTGTAGAGCGAAACATCCGTGCATTGCTGGAGCACCGACAGGGGCAGCAGATCAGCCGTAGCCGCGAGGACCGGATCGCGGATGCGATCACCAGCTTTGCCGGCAGCATGCGTTTCGTCTATATCCACCTTCTGGTATTCGGCTTGTGGATTCTGATCAATCTCGGCTGGCTGCCGATCCTGCCCCGTTTTGATCCCTCGTTCGTAGTTCTGGCAATGGTAGCGTCGGTGGAAGCGATCTTTCTATCTACGTTCGTGCTGATCTCACAGAACCGGATGTCCGCCCTCGCCGACAAGCGGGCCGATCTGGACCTGCAGGTCAGTCTCCTGGCGGAGCATGAGATCACCCGCCTGATAACCCTGGTCGCAGCCATTGCGGAACAGATGGGCATTGATGCGGCTCAGGACCCCGAGCTTTCCGAGCTGGCTCGTGACGTGGAGCCGGAAACGGTCATGGAGACGATGGAGGCTCATGAACGCGCGGCAGACGGGGAGTCCCACAAGTGAAGGGGTACGCCGTGGTGTGATCCAAGGCACCGCGAGGCGTCCTGGTTTCTGTGATCCTCGGAAACCTCCGCTATAGCGGCGCCAGCCAACACGGTACGACGGCAATCTTTCAGGAGACGGCGGCATGCCCCCGAGGCCTTACCTCAGCACCCTCGATGCCGTTGCGCTCATCGTGGGGCTCGTGGTGGGCGTGGGGATCTTCCGCGCGCCGCAGCTCGTTGCCGAGAACACCGGCAGCGTTGAATCGTTTCTGGGAGTGTGGGCCGCCGGTGGCCTGCTTTCCCTTATCGGCGCGCTCTGCTACGCCGAGCTCACGAGCGCCTACCCGAATGCCGGGGGAGAGTATCACTTCCTGCGTCGGGCGTTTGGCTCTGACCTGTCCTTTCTCTTTGCCTGGTCCCGCTCCAGCGTCATCCAGACCGGTTCCATAGCCATACTCGCCTACGTATTCGCCGACTACATGGCACCGATCCTGTCCCTCGACCAGGGCAGCTCTCCCGTTCTCGCCGTGGGTGCAGTCGTGGCACTTACCGGACTCAATCTGGCCGGCCTTCGTCACGGTAAACGAACGCAGGTCCTGCTCACCCTGGCCGAGCTGATTGGCCTGGGCGCCGTCATTATTGCCGGCCTCATTCTGCTGGATGGTCCAGAGGTTGTTCAGGCGAAGACTAGCGGAGCTCCCTCAGCCGTGGCCGGACTCGGATTGGCCATGGTGTTCGTGCTCCTCACGTACGGCGGCTGGAACGAGGCAGCGTACATCTCCGCGGAGGTCAAGGACGGCCCCCGCGCAATGGCGAGAACCCTGCTTTGGGGCATCGGCATCATCACGACCCTGTATCTGCTCGTCAATCTGGCATACGTGCACGCGCTTGGCCTGGACGGCATTTCCTCGTCCAGCGTCGTGGCGGCCGATGTCATGCACGCCGCCTTCGGACCCGCGGGTGCCACGCTGCTGAGCTTGGCGGTCGCGGTGTCGGCCCTGGGGTCCGCCAACGCGACGATCATTACCGGGGCGCGCACTACCTACGCTCTGGGACGTGACTTCGGGGCGTTTCACCTGCTGGGCCGCTGGAACGATCAGGGCAGTACCCCGGTGAATGCGCTGTTTCTCCAGGGAGTCCTCGCACTGATCCTCGTGGCATTCGGAGCTGTCGCTCGCGGTGGCTTCGAGACCATGGTGGCGTACACAGCTCCCGTATTCTGGTTCTTTCTGGCCCTCGCGGCCCTCTCTGTCATAGTGCTGCGGCAGCGGGAGCCGGAGAGGGTACGTCCCTTTCGAGTTCCCCTTTATCCGTTCACGCCGCTGGTCTTTTTCGGTGCGGCTCTCTTCATGCTCTACTCCAGCGTGCGCTACGCCGGCACCGGGGCGTTGGTGGGTGTGGCGGTGATGCTCGCCGGCGTGCCGGTCCTGTTCCTGGTTCGGGCGAGATCGCCGCAGGTCGCCGAAAGCCCGGAGTCGGGCTGAAATCATTCGTCGAGGTAATCGTCATGTCCTGCCTGGCGTCTTTCCGGACGACCTTATCAGGGATCGTCGTTCTCCTGGCCCCTGTTGCTGCACCTGCCGCCGCGCAGGTGTCACGCGCTCCGGATGTTCACTTCGTGCCTACGCCCCACGAGGTCGTAGCAGCGATGCTCGAGGTGGCTCAGTTCCGCAAGAATGATGTGCTCTATGATTTGGGGAGCGGCGATGGACGCATTGTCATCGCTGCCGCGAAGAAACATGGCACCCGGGGAACCGGAATCGACCTGGACCCGGACCGCATCAGGGAGAGCAGGGCTGCCGCTCGAAAGGCGGGGGTGACCGACAAGGTGCGGTTCCGCCAGGCGGATCTGTTCGAGACCGATCTCCGAAAGGCGTCGGTCGTGACCCTGTATTTGCTACCCACGCTGAACGTCAGGCTGCGACCGAAGCTCTTTGAGGAGCTGCGACCCGGGTCCCGGGTGGTTTCCCATGCCTTCGACATGGGAGACTGGAAGCCGGATAGCACATTCATGGCCAGTACCAGCGCCGTGTTCTTCTGGGTCATGCCGGCCAACGCCGGCGGAGAGTGGACCCTCACAGCGCCGGGAGGCAAGGAGTACACCGTTCGGCTGCGCCAGAAATTCCAGAATCTCGAAGGCAGCGCCGAGCGGAATGGGGCCACCGTGCCGCTGGCGGAGGCGCGCATCCGAGGAGACAAGGTGACTCTCGAGATCGCCGACGCTTCGGGGCCAGTTCGCCTGGAGGGCCGAATCGAGGGTGACACGATGACAGGCTCTACCAGCGGCAGCCGATCGAAATGGAGTGCGCGCCGGATGGGCGCTGCGCCGCCATTGGAAACTGCGGGTGATGGATAGTCAGCCGCGTCCGGGGCGAGTACTGGGCGACCGCTCGTGCGGGACGATGAAGTCCTCTTCACCGGGCGGACGCACCAGCAGGTCGAACGCCAGGAAAAGAGTCTTCGAGTAGGGGAAGAAGACGCAAGGAACGATCAGCATCAGAATGACAGTGCTGACCTGAAAGAATTCCCAATCAGGGGTGGGCCAGGTCCACACCAGAAATCCAACCACCCAGACGCTAAACACCGTCTCCATTGCCATGAGATTGAAGAAGTACGCCCCCAGCCAGTAGCCCTGTTCCCCCCGCTCGAGGCCAATGCCGCACACCGGGCAATTGGGCACCAGACGAGACCACCTCACGAAAATCGGTCCTCCACCGCAGTGCGGGCAGCGCAGGCGCATTGCCCGGGCGAACAGCGTCCTGGCGCGTTGGCGTCGAGGAGCAGGGGGCGGTGCGGCACTGGGCACGGGCATCGGAAGTTCAAGAGCTTAGATGTTTTTCGAGCCAACGCTCCGTGTCGGCCAGCACCTCCTGATAGCCGATGTCGGCGAAAAGACCGTGATAGGCTCCCGGGTACTCCCGAAACTCTCGATCCGCGTGGCGCACTCTGCTGAAGAAATGCCGACTCCCGTCCGGCGGCACCATGCGGTCGTCTGAGCCGTGCAGGATCAGCAGCGGCAACGAAAGGTTCGCGGCCCGAGCCTGTACTCGCTCAATGGTGGCGGTGACCTCGGTCGAGAGCCGCGCCGTTCCTCGGCGATGAAAATGTGGGTCCGCCAGCACCGTCTGCACTACTGCCGGGTCCCGCGCGAGACCGGAAAGATCCATCCCGACATTGAGTGAGAGCCGGGGGCAGACCCGCGACATGATCCGTCCGAGCGCCATCAGCAAAGGAGGCACGCCTAGCTGGCCGAGCGGCGGCGAGGCGGCGATTACACCAGCCAGTCCCTCAGGATGTTGCAGGGCGTAGTCGAGCACCACCAGGCCACCGAGGCTGTTTCCCAGGACGAAGACCGGCAGATCTTCCTCACGTTCGCGCACCAGCGTCAGAAACGCACCCAGGTCGCCCCGATACTCCCCCCAATCATGAATAAACGCCCGCTGGCCGGGAGACCGGCCGTTTCCGCGCATGTCGTAGGCGTATAGGGCTATCCCACGAGCGGGGAAGTGGTCAGCGAGGGTCGGATACAGGCTGCTGTGGTCTCCCAGGCCGTGCAGGTTGACCAGCACGGCACGGTGCCTCTGGGCGGGAGGGAGCCAGACCTGATAGTACAAAGGTACGCCGCCCACTCCCGCAAAGGTGCCGTCCTGGTGGTGGTGGAACGCTACGTTGATCTCGTGGGTCATCGCCGTACGCTAACCGCGGCGCGCTGCTTGACAAAGACTGCAGCCGCATCGAACATAGTGGGCGCGTAATTCCTGACCCGCACGGCATCCGTATACATCGAAGCGCTCCGTGACACCTTCGCGTCTCAACCGCAAGGGCCCATTCTACGGGTCGGTACTCGCTATCTCCGTCCCGCCCGGCGGCGATACACTCGTCCAATAGCTGAGGCTTACTCTCATGTTCTACAGAACGTTGTTCGCGAGGCTCGCAGCCATCGCGGTGCTGGCTTCGCTTTCGAGCGCGGTGGTTGCAGTAACACCGGCTGAGGCACAGTTCGGCAAACGGTTGAAGGAACGGCTCAAGAAGAATGCAGAGGACAAGGCGATCGATAAGGCGGTCGAGAAGGAGAATGAAGCCATCGATGGAGCAACGACGGGAAGTGCCGAAGATGACACTGCGAGGGCCACGGCCGAGCCGACGGAAGCCGGCTCGACCGCGCCCGCCGAGGCAAGCTCAACTGCGGCCGCCGAGCCTTCAGCCGCCGCGAGCGCGGAAGCAGCAGCTTCGGCAGAACCCGTCGCGAAGAAAGCCTGGGCCAACTATGACTTTGTGCCCGGTCAGCGGACTCTTTATTACAACGATTTCACAGACGACCAGGTCGGGAACTTCCCCCAACGCCTGGAATTCAAGATCGGCACTATGGAAATAGTCGAGTTCGAGGGGGGCAGGCGCGCGCTCAAGGCCTCGAGCCCCAGCGAGTTCCTCATTCCGCTTCCCGAGGTACTGCCGGACAGGTACACGATCGAGCTGGATGTGATCAACCGCGGAACCAAGCGTGTGGGAGCGAATACGATCGAGGTGATAGGCGCGGAGAGTTTCTCGGATCGGAACTCCATCCGGGTTGGATGGGGCCATGGAGGTCTGGAGACGAGTGGTGGAGGTCTCCAGAGCAACTGGGTAGCGGCAAAAGAGGCGGATCAGGCGCGGTACCTCGGAAAACCGGGCAGCTTCCGCCTGCTGGGCGACGGGAAGTATCTGAAGATCTATGTCGACGAGAAGCGGCTCGCCAACATTCCCAATGCCACCTTCACCCGTGGCAAGAACGTGCTGGTCAAGCTGGAAGGCCGTGACGATGAAGAGGACGCGGCTTACATCACCCGTATCCGAGTGGCCGAAAGCCAGAAGACCATCTACGACGCGCTATCGTCCACCGGCAGGTGGGCAACGCAGGGAATTCTGTTCGATACCGGCAAATCCGATGTGAAGCCCGAGTCGACGCCAACCCTCAAGCAGATTGCGGCTGCCCTGAAGGAGCATCCCGAGCTCAAGGTGGAGATCCAGGGCCACACCGACAACGTCGGCCAGGCTGAGGCCAACCTCAAATTGAGTCAATCCAGAGCCGAGGCAGTGAAGGCCGTGCTGGCGAAAGAGTACGGGGTCACTGAGGGCCAGTTGACCGCCAAGGGTTACGGCGACAGTAAGCCTTCCGCGGACAACAAGACTCCCGAAGGGAGAGCGAACAATCGGCGGGTCGAGCTGGTGAAGTCCTGAGCTTCTCAGCTGCCTGATGTTGTAAGCCGGCGTCGCTCGCATCTGCGGGCGGCGCCGGCGTCTTTCCGGACTCATTCCGGGCAACACTCAGCGGGTGACGACCGTGGGTGCTTTCTCCGCTAGCCAGTCACCAGGTCCCGCGATCACCTCAGCTGCCCCAATGC
>DATFFX010000041.1:0-5002 GCA_035249825.1 Gemmatimonadales bacterium
CGCACTGCGCTGGTGGTCGATGCGCTACTCGGTCAGCAGGACATCGTGGTCGAGCCGTTCGACGCCCCTCGTGGGCTGCCGCCCTTCATCGGTGGGGCAACGATTCTCGCGGATGGCAAGCCGGCGCTCATCCTGGACGCCGCGGCGCTCCTGTAGGAGGACAGCATGGAAGACGTGCGTGATCTGAAGGAGTCGCAGCTCGATGCCATACGCGAGGTAGCCAATATCGGCGCGGGGCACGCGGCGACGGCTCTCTCTCAGATGACCAATCGCAAGATCATGATCAACGTGCCCCGGGTGAACGTGCGGCCGCTCGAGGACGCCTCCGAAATCCTCGGCACGCCAGGCAAAGTCATCGCCGCGATTCTCATGCACATGATGGGCGACCTGACCGGGCGCGCGCTGCTCATGTTTCCCGAGGAGGCTGCTCGTACACTCTGCGACATTCTGCTCCGGCGGGAACCGGGTACCACCCACGTCTTCGGAGCGATGGAACAGTCCAGTCTCAAGGAGGCGGGAAATATTCTGGCCAGCGCCTATCTGAACGCTCTCAGTGACTTCATGGGTATGATGCTGGTGCCCTCGGTTCCCAGTTTGGTGATCGATCTCAGCGGTGCGGTGCTGACCAGTGCGCACCTGAACTTCGGACATGATCGAGACTATGCGTTCTGCGTAGAAACGTCTTTCCGGGTCGAGGGGGCCAGTGAAACTCTGGGCGGACATTTTCTGCTCTTACCCGATATGGCCTCTCTGCGGTCGATCTTCGACGCTATTCGCCTGCCCTGACCGATGCCGGCTCCGGCGCTCTCGGAGCGCGATCTCACCGTCCTCCGCTCGTTCGCCCGTCGAATCGATCCGTCGGATGCCGGGGCGCACAACAACCTTGGCGTACTCTACTATCAAAAAGGGTTGATCGAAGAAGCCATCTCCGAGTTTGCCCGGGCACTGGAGCTCGACTCCAGGATGCAGGTCGCTCAGGCCAATCTGGAGATTGCCTATCGGGATAGTGGCCAGTACGACCAGCGTATAGCAGCGCTTCGCGAGAACGTGCGCCGCCAGCCTCACGACCGCGAGCCTCATTGGGAGCTCGGACGCGCCTACGCCATGGTGGGCCGATACGAAGAGGCCATTGCCGAGTTTCAGGCTCTACTGGCGAGCCATCCCAACGATCTCCCCGCTCTGTTACAGCTTGGTCTCGCCGAGAAGGCGAGGGGTCGGCTCGACGCGGCAAGTGAATGGCTGGGTCGCGCCTGCGCTCAGGATCCTTCGAACGCCGTTCCTCGCTTCCATCATGGAGAGGTTCTCTACAACCGCGGCCTCAGTGAGCCGGCACTGAGCTCGCTCAAGGAGGCCATCGAGCGCAACCCCGACTATGCGGAGGCGCATTACCTACTGGCCTTCGTGTACGGCGATCTCGGGCAGCATGAGGCTGCCAGGGAATCCACGAAGCGCGCGGTTGCGCTGAACCCCATGTTGGCTCGGGCCCAGGCGAATCTCGCGCTGGAACGTTCAGCAGGGCAGGGCAGCGGTGGCGTCTCGTTGAACGGCGCGCCTCGTGCCGGGAACTTCTTTCGCTCCGGAGAGGCCCCCCAGCCCGTTGCCGGTGCGCCTTTGGCGCATTACAACCTCGGCGTGGCGCTGCGCCAGCGCGGCCACTACGAGGATGCCCTTGGTGAGTACCAATCCGGTCTCGCAGCCGGCGAGGACCGGCGGTTGAACCTTCAGGCGATGGCGGAGGTGCACCTGCTGCGCCGGGACCTCGAAGCGGCGCTTCCGCTGTACCACTCGCTGGTCAGGGAGTTTCCTGATTCCCCCAAGCTGTGGAACGAGCGGGGTGTGTGCCTTCATCAGGCCGGGAAACGAGCCGAGGCGCTCGCCTCGTATCAGAAATCAGTGGAGATCGATCCCCGGTATCAGCTCGCCTGGAACAACATCGGGGTCATTCGTGCCAGTGAGCCGTCGAGCGATGCATCCATGGATGCGTTCGGTCAGGCGCTGGCGAGCTCGAGTCCGCTGCTCACGGCCAGGCTCAATCTCGGGCTGCTGCTGCTCCAGCGGCGGCAGTACCAGAATGCGCTCGCCGAATATCAGCGTGCCCTGACAGAGCAGCCCTCCAGCTCGATCGGCTGGAATGGCATCGGTCTCGTCCTGGTCGAGCTCAAGCGCTTCGAGGATGCCCGGAACGCCTTCGGCCAGGCCGTAGACGCCGATGCGGAGTTTGCTGCAGCGCATTACAACCTGAGCTTCGTGCTCAGTCAGCTGGGTGACTTCGAGGGCGCCTTACGCGAGACTCGCCGCGCGCTCGAGCTGGAGCCCTTGTACGTGCCCCAGAAATTCTCGCTTACCATAGACCTGCAATACGAAGATCCCACCATTGCCATAGCTCCAGAGCTGGTCGTGGATGTGAGCGGAGAAGTGCTCGCAGGCGAGTTCAGCTTCGATTCCCCGGCACTCGATCGGCTATTCCAGGAGCTCGCGCCTCAACCAAGCGCTGCTTCTGCCGAACCGGCTCACGACTCTCTGGCGGTCGCGCGCGATCTCCTCGACAAGGGCCTGCTGGATATGGCTTCGGCGGAGCTTACCCGTGGCGCTGCTCGCAATGCTCCGCGGGGTCCCACTGCGATACTTCTGGGAGACATCTTCGCCAAGCGGGGGCTGCATGGCGAAGCCCTCGAGCGCTATCAAGAGGCCCGAGCCCTACTGCCGGCCGATCGCGATGCCACTCTCGGAGAAATCCGGGCCCTCCTCGCGCTTGGCCGCTCTGATGACGCAGCCCCGCTCGCGGATGAGCTTGCCGCGCGGGTACCAGGTGACCTTCAGGTGCTGTCCGCGCGCGCCCGCGTCCGCCTCGTCCTGGGGGATGCAATCGGTGCCCTCGACTGCGTGCGTGAGGCGCAACGCCTCGCTCCCGAGCTTCCCGAGCTGTATCACCTCCAGGCTCAGGCCTCCGTTGGCCTGGGAGACCGCTCGGCCGCTCTCGGGGCCTTCCACGCGGCGCTGCGACTCGATCCCTCGCTGGTGAGGGTCTGGTGCGAGCTCGGTGCCCTGGAGGAGGAGCGGCGTAACTGGCCTGCCGCTCGTGCCGCCTATGAGCAAGCCCTCGACCTATTGCCAACCTATGGCACCGCCGCGCTGGCTCTGGCAGACCTGATTCGCCGCACCGAAGCTCCCCGTGCCGCGATTGCAGTACTGGTCAAGCTGCTCGAGGCCGATCCTTATGAGCTGGAGGCACTGACAGCGTTGGGGAGAGCCCTCATGGAGGACGGACGTACGCAGGACGCATTGCAGGCATTCACCAGGGTTTTGCGCTTCGATCCGGAGCATGCGGCAGCCCTTTATCACCAAGGTACCTGCTTTGCGCGACAACGACAGTTCGAGGATGCCGTGCAGGTCTGGGAAAGGGTCATCACCCTCGATCCTGCGGGGCCCTTCGCCACGGAAGCCCGTAGCCGGGCTCGATCCGCCCGTGACCTCCAGCACATTTTTGCGGCAGCGGGCTGAGCAGTGGCACTCGAAGGCCCGCTGAAGGAACTCCACATCCAGGATGTGTTCCAGCTGCTCGACCTCGGCCGGAAGTCGGGCGTGCTGCGGGTGACGTCCGAACTGCGCCAGACGGCGGGCACAGTGTCATTCGACAACGGCGGGGTCGTGGCCGCGACGCTGGGCAAGGATCCGGAGCTGATCGGTGCCCGACTGGTGCGGCTCGGGAAGATCTCCACCCCTCAGCTGGAGCAGGCCAGGGCACAGCAGAAGTCCGGTGATGCGCGGCGTATCGGAGACATTCTGGTGGGCAACGGCGCTCTCACCCGCCGGGAGCTCGACCGCCAACTGCGGGCACAGGTCGAAGAAGCGATTTTCGAGCTCCTGGGGTGGTCTGAGGGGTATTTCAGGTTCGAGGAGGGCGCCCGCTTCGATGCAGTGGTCGAAGCCCCGGTGCGTATTCCGACCGAGGGTCTCCTGATGGAGGCCGCGCGCCGCATGGACGAATGGTCGCGCATCGAGGACAAGGTACCGCATCTGCGGGTGGTGCCGCGGCTGCCCGCCAACGACAATGCGGCGGACGGAAGGCTCGAGCTGGCCCCGCTGGACTGGGAGGTGCTTGCTGCCGTAGATGGGCAGCGCGACCTCCATGCACTGGCAGCGAGCCTGGGACGCTCTGAGCTCGATATTGCCCGAACGGCGTATGCACTCTCGTCAGCCGGCGTGATTGTGCTCGATAGCGCGGCAGCCCGTCCCCACAGTGACAATGGAGGTCAGCCCGCCGCGCTGCTCGGGCCCGTGAAGCAGGCGATGGCGCGGGAGGAGTATAAGAGAGCATCCACCGTCTTGCAGGAAGTGCTGCGAGTCGACCCACTGCTGCCTGAGGCACGGCGGCTGCTCGGTGTCTGCCAGGCCGCGGTGGGCCGCTTTCGCGATGCGGCGGAAACGTGGAAGAGCTGGTCCCGTCTGGGCACCCACACGCCGGCAGAGGAGGCGGTGTCACCGGCGGTTGAGCGGCTACGCCACGCAGCGGAGACCTTGGCCGAGGAGCTGGAGAGCTACCGTGAGTAATGACATTCGAACTCTGACGACACGCTTGGCGGAGGAGCCAGCGAGTCTTGCCTTCCTGGAACTCGGAGAGGCGCTGCGCCGCCGGGGTCAGCTGGAAGCGGCGTACAAAGTCGCCCGTGGTGGACTGGGACGATACCCCGGACTGGCGGAAGCGCACGACCTGCTCGCCCGCATTCTCGGAGATCAGGGCGACCTGGCCGGCGCCTTCGACGCATGGGCAGAAGCCCTGCGAGTCGACCCTATGCGGACGAGCGCACTGAAGGGCATCGCTTTCCTCTACTACCGGGCCGGCAACCTGACTGAAGCGCGTGAACATCTCCAGCGCGCTGCTGATATCGACCCGGACGATCACTCGATCGCGGCGGCCCTGGAACGGATGAAACCGGAGGTCAGCCCGGCGGGTGCACCGGCGGCCGTACCTGCGGCCAACGGCAGTGCTGTGCCGATACGG
>DATFFX010000042.1:0-2084 GCA_035249825.1 Gemmatimonadales bacterium
AGGCTCGTGCCGATGCTGCGGATCCCCAGGCACATCGCATTACAACGACCTACCTCGGCGTAAAACCGCTTTGCCGCCTCCAGGTACATCTCGGGATAAACCGCGTAGTACGCATATCCCTCAGGAACGGTGATCTCGACGATCCTCGGCAACTGGGTCGCGGAAACATTCTCCAGGGTCAGCGCCAGCCGACCTCCCCAACACTTGGCCTGGTCATCATTCCCATGCCAGGTATGCCACAGCAGGTGCCCCGCGCGAATACTCGCTTGCCTCAGCAACTGAGCCAGCGGGTGGGCTCCGTCCGCGTCGGGGAAGAGGGCATCTGCGACAGCGGACTCGAAGACTCCGCTCTCGATAACCAGCTGGACGGCCTCGTCGTGACCGGGAGGAGCAGCACAGAAGCGGCTGGCTGTAGACTCGAGCTGGAGAAGCAGGTGGTGAGGATCAGCTCGGGAGCGCTGATCCCGATAGACGATCATGGCCCGGCGCTAACGAACAGCCCTGCCGGTGGCGGAGCGGAGCTCTGGAGTAAAGTCATAGGACGGGCGGCTCGAGGCGTCGGGCGCGGAGGGCTGGCAAAGGTAGATCTCGTGACCCAAGTGTGCCGTCACCTCCATGCCGCTCGACCGCAGGAGAGCCTGGACGGCGGCGTGGTTGGGCACCCACCAGTTGGTCGGGTCGCTCGCAAACCGATGCTCGATGAACGCCATGCGAGGCCACCCAGGTGCGTTGAGGACGTCCCGTTCGTTGATGGGGTGGTCCCAGGTGTCCTGGTACACTTCCATGCCCGGCATCGTGAGTGTCTGAAATACCATGGTCCTGCGGGTGCGCCGCGCTACGATGTCCAACCCCAGTAGTGGATATCGAAGGTGATAGAACACTCCCATGAACAGCACGAGATCAAACGCCTCGTCATGATCGGCCAGATCGTAAACCTGCATCCGGCGGAATTCGATCTGATTCTCCAGGCCCAGCTCCCGGACAGCCCACTGTGCCTGCCGCAAATAATGCGGGTCGACATCGATCCCGGTTACCCGTGCGCCGCGGCGGGCCAGCTCGAAACTGTAATATCCGGCGTTGCAGCCTATATCCAGCGCAGTCCAGCCATCCAATCGCGCTGGCAGGTGAGGAGCCAGCGCCTGCCACTTGTAGCGCGGGAAATCGCCCAGGAAGTGGCCCGGAGCGGTCTCGGTTCCATCCGGCAGATGCAGGTTGTGAAACCAGGGCGCCAACGCCGCAATCTCGCTCTCCAGTTTTTTCTGACGTGAGCGGAGCTGGTGCGGGGCTGAGTGTGTCATGGTTCTATGAAGGCTGTCGAGAGAGCAGCTGAAGCGCATGGGCTTCGAGCTCAGCAGCGCGATGACCGGCCGTGTGTTCGGCGAGCACACGAGCGCGGGCGCGCTGGCCGATGCTCTGGCGTTCGTCGTCAGGGACATCCCGAACCCATTGCAATACCTCCTGTGATGTCCGAGCTACGAGCACTTCTTTTCCTGGCTCGAACAGGGTATCGAGTCCATCCCACGGGTCGCTGATGATCGGGGTACCACATGCGGCGGCCTCGAACAAGCGCACGCTGGGTGAGAAACCGGCCGCAATCATGTCGGCTCGGGTGAGGTTGAGGGTAAACCGCTGCGCGTTGTAGAACCCCCGATGCCGTTTGGGCGGCAGATGCTGCACCCGCCGAACGTTGTGCGGCCAGCGGATGCCCCTGGGGTATTGAGGGCCCGCCACGACGAAGGATCCCCCCTGCCAGGCCCGTGCCGGCTCGATCAGCAGGCGGGTGAGACCCGGCTGGCGGTCATCGCTGTAGGTGCCCATGTAGCCCATGTCCCACTGCACGGGAAGCGCCTCTGGATAGTAGAGCTCGGGGTCAACCGAGCAATACAGCGGCCGGGCCATTGGTGAGCCGAACTCCTCCTCCAGCCGCTCGAGGGTGGGCCCCCCGGTGAAGGAGAGGTAGAGTTGATATTCCCGAATCAGGCCGGTAGTAAGGTATTCCTCTTCGCCGCGTGCCAGCTTGGCCAGGGTCACTGGAGTATCAATGTCGTAGAACCCCGTGACCCCCCGTGCGGTGCGCGTCACCC
>DATFFX010000043.1:0-2254 GCA_035249825.1 Gemmatimonadales bacterium
GACTGGACGCTGAACCAGTCAGCGGGGCAGCGGGGCAGCGAGGCAGCGGGGCCGTTTGCTCCAGATAGAGACTCTGTACGGTTGTGCTTTTGCTGCCCATCTGCCCCGCCGCCCCGCTGCCCCGCGTCGACCAGCCACAACATCATCGGCCGGGTCCAGCCACCGGCGATCGAATCCAGGGCGCCGACCTTTATCAAGAGCCGCAGGTCTGAGGGAGCGATCCCGGTCCGGGCCTGGAAATCGAAAAGGCCGGTGAAGGGGCGGGGAGGCGGGGAAGCGGGGAAGCGGGGCAGCAATGATTCCTCATCCCGAGCATAACGAGGGACCCGCTCAGTGAATTCCCGAACACTGCGGTCCAGGTCCTTCGCTTCGCTCAGGATGAGGTGTTTACCCGCTCCTGTCCCGCCGCCCCGCGCAGCGAACACCCGCTCCACTCCATCCTTCGACAGCCCTTTCACGAACTGCAGCCCGATCCGGATCTCCCGCCCCTTCCCGATGCAGCGAAAGTCACTCGCGTTGACATCAGGTGGAAGCACGCTGAGACCCATGCGCATCGCTTCTGCCACATAGGCAAACGCATGATAAAATCCCCCCCCATTGGAGAGCACTGCTGCCATGAACTCCGCCGGGTGATTCGCCCTCAGGGCGCAGGAGTGCTGGGCTACCTGGATGTAGGAGCACGAGTGTCCCTTGCAGAAGCTGTATCCCGCAAAAGACATGATCATCTCCCACACCTGCTTTGCCGCGTCGGGACTGCGGCCTGAACGCATGGCTCCAGTAAAGAACTCTTCGGCATAGGCGGCGAGATGCTTGGCCGGACGCTTCTTGGAAAGTGCCTTCCTCAGCCCGTCGCCGGTGGCTGGCGGTATTCCCGCAAAGGTAGCGCAGACATTCACCACGTCTTCCTGATACACCATGATTCCGAACGACTCGGATAGTGTATCGCGGAGGCATGGATCGAGTGGCTCGTAAGACGTGCCGTTTCGCAGGCGCTCGAGATAGATCCTGATGTACTTGTTGGAGGCGGGACGGATCATACTGGTGTTGAGCACCAGCAGCTCGAAGGTATCGGCCTGACTCTTGGCGCAGAGCAGGCGGGATGCGGGAGACTCGGTATAGAAGACCCCCATGGTTTGCCCGGTACGGAACAGCTTCCTGGCCCCTTCATCATCGCCCGCTGCCGACGAGGTGTAGTCGATCCGGTGAGTGGTATGGCCGTGCACCGCGTCAATGGCATCCCGAATCACAGCCAGCGAGCGGTTGCCCAGCAGATCGATCTTTACCAGTCCTGCATCCTCAGTACCGTCCTTCTCGAACTGAATGACAGGCACCGGAAGATCGGGGTATCCCTCAAGCGTTTTGGTAGCGCGCTCCACCGGCACAAAGTCGGTCAGGGGAGTCGGCGTGATCACGACGCCACCCGGATGGACCGAGAGATGGCGCGGAATCCCTACCAGGCTTTCGGCCATCCGGGCAAAGTCCTGCCAATGTGAGGCGAGATGAAGTCCGCGAAAGTTGGGGTGGGTAGCCACCAGGTCATGCAAGCGGTTGCCGGTTTCGTAGAAGAATGGAATGCGGCGGGTCACCTCCCGAATCTCTCCGCCGGGGCGGCCGTGCACCTTCGCCACCTCACGCAGCGCGCCGCGTGACTGGAAGGTGTTGTGATTCGCTACCATGGCCGAGTGCAAACGAGGATACTGCGTAAAGACGTAGGCCAGCACCTTGTCCCGCTCGTCCCAGGGAAAGTCGAGGTCGATATCCGGAGGGTCACGCCGATCGAGGTTGAGAAAGCGCTCGAAGATGAGCCCACAGCGAATAGGGTCCACGTGCGTGATGCCGAGGCAGTAGCTCACCACCGAGTTGGCCACCGAGCCGCGGCCGCAGTGGGTAGGCGCATGTCGCACGATATCACGCACCACCAGGAAGTAATCGGCGAACCCCTTTTGGGCGATGATCCCGAGCTCCAGATCCAGTCGATCCTTGAGCTCAGGAGTGATGGTCTGATAGCGCCATCGGGCGCCCTCGAGAGTGAGCTCGCGGAGCTGGGCCAGGGCGGAGCCGGTATCGGCCATTCGGGGCGGTACGGTGCGTTGGCCGATGGGGATGCGATAACGGCAGTGGTCGGCAATGACCATCGACGCCTTGATCGCTTCAGGACAGTCGGGAAAGTGCCGGTCCAGTTCCGCCGTCGAGCAGAGCCACGCTTCCGTGGGCCACACCTCTTGGGACGGCAGCGCCGAGAGTGTCGTGTTCA
>DATFFX010000044.1:0-4235 GCA_035249825.1 Gemmatimonadales bacterium
CGGCTATCATCTTTACCGCATTTCACCCAACGGCCGTTGGGCGCTGCACACCTACTCGACCTTCATCACTCCACCGATAGTGGAGGTGGTGAGTCTGCCCGATCACAAGGTCGCTCGGACATTGGTCAGAAACGAGCGGCTCCGCGCTGCACTCGCAGGGCTCGAACGCGGACGTACGGACTTCGTCAGGGTTCCGGTCAATGCGGGACTCGAGCTCGATGGCTGGATCATGAAGCCGGCCAATTTCGACTCGACCAAACGGCACCCCGTCTTCTTTCATGTCTACGGCGAGCCTGGGTCGCAGACAGTCCTCGATCAGTGGGACGGTGGCACCTACCTTTGGCATCTCATGCTGACGCAACGCGGCTATGTAGTCGCGTCGCTCGATAACCGGGGCACGCCCGCCCCGCGGGGACGCAGGTTCCGGAAAGAAGTGTACCAGAAGGTCGGCACCATCAGCTCCAGTGATCAGGCTGCCGCCCTCCGCACCATGCGAAGCTGGCGCTGGGTCGATTCGACTCGCATCGGCGTGTGGGGTTGGAGTGGCGGAGGCTCGACTACGCTCAATCTCTTGTTCCGGTACCCGGATCTCTATCACACCGGCTTATCAGTCGCGCCTATGGCCGACCTCCGGCTTTATGACACGATCTACCAGGAGCGGTACTACGGACTGCCGCAGCAGAACGAGGCCGTGTACCGGCAAGAATCCGCGCTCACCTACGCCGACCGGCTCGGCGGAAACCTGCTGGTTGTACACGGCTCCGGCGACGACAACGTGCATTACGCTTCGACCGAGCGGCTGATCAATGTCCTGGTTGCGGCGAACCGGCCATTCTCGATGATGACTTACCCCAACCGTACCCATTGCATTTGCGAGGGCGAGGGGACCGGGCTCCACCTGTTTTCCCTGCTCACCAGCTACCTGGAGGACAACCTGCCCTCCGGACCGCGCTGAGGAAAAGGCGCTCCGCCAACATCCGACGTGATTGCCTTGCCGATTTACGAAACGTCTGGTATTTCGGTCCGTAGTTCGGAGTACGGTGCCTCGCGCCCCGGCTGTCGATTTCCGCCCTGTCCAAACGACTACTTACCGACCACGAGGTACCACCCCAACTGGAGGAGCCCATGAAATACCTCTGCCTGATCTATGAGAACGAAAAGGAATGGGAGAAGCTGCCGCCGGCGGAGTCGGAGGCCGTCATGAATGAGTACTTTGCCTTCACCAATGACATTCAGGCGAGTGGCAAGTTGTTGGGCGGCGAGGCGCTCCAACCCACTTCCACCGCAACCACAGTGAAGGTTCGGAACGGCAAGGTGTCCACGACCGACGGACCCTACGTCGAGACCAAGGAGCAGCTCGGCGGCTACTACGTTATCGAGGCCAACGACCTGAACGAGGCGATCCAGATCGCCGGCCGGATCCCCTCGGCGCGTTGGGGCGGAGTAGAAGTGCGGCCGATTATGGACTTTGCCCAACAGGCCGAGGAAGCGCTGCACGGCTCACAAGCCAGCAGGGCCTGAGGAGGGGCAGCCGCATTTTCTTCATCCGGGCGAAGCGAAGGAGCCGTCCGCTTATGGTATTGGACAGGCCCTTCGCTGCGCTCAGGGGTGAGAAGCGTTGATCGTGTCAGATCAGATCGAAAGTATTTACCGCTCCGAATCCCGCCGAGTCCTCGCCACCCTCATCCGTCTCCTTGGCGACTTTGATTTGGCGGAGGAGGCGTTGCAGGACGCGTTCGCCGCGGCGGTGGAGCGCTGGCCTGCCGATGGCCTCCCCAGGAACCCCCGCGCCTGGCTCGTGTCCACCGGGCGCTTCAAGGCGATCGACGCGCTTCGTCGACGGGCCCGGTTCGATGCTTCGCTTGCGGCAGTCGCCGACCGGCTCGGCAATGGGATCTCCGCGCCTCATGAGACCGACGACGACATGGTGGAGGACGACCGTCTCCGCCTCATCTTCACCTGCTGTCACCCCGCACTCCAGGCAGATGCACAGATTGCGCTCACTCTCCGCGAGGTCTGTGGTCTGACCACCGAGGAGATTGCCCGGGCGTTCCTGACGCCTCCCTCGACGCTGGCGCAACGGATCGTCCGGGCAAAAACCAAGATCAAGGCTGCCCGCATTCCCTATCAGGTGCCATCGCGTGTCGATCTGCCGGAGCGCCTGGCTTCGGTGCTCCATGTCGTGTACCTGGTGTTCAACGAGGGCTACTCGGCGTCATCCGGCCACAGCGTCACCCGCTATGATCTCTCTGGCGAAGCGATCCGTCTGGGACGTCTCCTGATCCAGCTGCTGCCGGAGCCCGAGGCAATCGGGCTCCTCGCCCTGATGCTGCTGCACGAGGCCAGGCGGCCGGCCCGGACAACCGCTGATGGCGAGCTCGTGCTATTGGACGATCAGGACCGGACGCTTTGGAATCGGGAGCAAATCGCTGAGGGTGTGGCGTTGGTGGAGCGGGCGCTTCGGTCGCGCAACTTCGGCCCCTATACATTGCAGGCCGCTATCGCCGCGGTCCACGCCGAGGCCTCGAGAGCCGGGGAGACAGACTGGGCGGAGATCGTGGGGCTCTACGATGTGCTCATGAAGGCAGATCCGTCACCCGTGGTCGAGCTCAACCGGGCGGTAGCAGTGGCCATGCGGGATGGCCCCGAGGTGGGCTTGATGCTCATAGATGACATCCTCGCGCGGGGCGACCTTGCCAACTACCTCCCCGCGCATTCGGCCCGGGCGGAGCTGTGCCGCCGCCTGGGGCGAACCGACGAGGCCGCTGAAGCGTACGGACGGGCCCTGAAGCTCACGACGGCAGAGCCGCAGCAGCGGTTTATCTTCAGGCGGCTGGAAGACCTCAAGGCATGAGACTGCCCGGCGCTCTCTGAAACTCCAGCCACCAAGATCCAGCCAGACATCACGCAGTGCTCCCATGAACAACCGAAAGGAAGCGAGAGATGGCCTCCGTGCTCATCACCGGCACCAGTTCGGGACTCGGCTTAGCCACCGCGCTCGCCTTCGCGAGGGCCGGCCATACGGTCCACGCCACCATGCGCCAGCCGCGCCGCGCGCCAGAGCTGGGTGAGGTCGCCGCCGCAAAGAAGTTGCCGATTACGATTTCGGCCATGGATGTCGATTCGGATGCATTGGTAAAGCAAAGAATTGAACAGATCCTGAGGGAGAGCGGCCCGATCGACGGGCTCGTCAACAATGCGGGTATCGAGCGGACCGGATCGGTGGAGGAGCTTCCCCTCAGCGAGTTCCGGGCGGTCATGGAGACCAATTACTTCGGGGCCATCCGGTGCATCCAGGCGTTGCTGCCTACGATGCGGGAGCGCCGGAATGGCTGCATCATCAACATGTCCTCGGTTGCCGGTCAGATCGCAAACTCGCCTCTGACGCCGTACTCGGCGTCCAAATTTGCTCTGGAGTCCCTCAGCGAGTCCCTGGCGCAGGAGGTGAAGCCGTTCAACATCCGGGTGGCAATCATCCAGCCGGCCATCACCGATACCCCGATGTCGCGTCGTATCGAAGCCAGCCGCATCCCTTCCACCTACCCCCAACAACGACGGTTCGCCGGGTTCTTTGCGGCCATCTTGACGAACCTGGTACCTGCCTCCGTAGTGGCGGAAAAGGTCCTCGAGATCTTCGATAGTGGAACCTGGCAGCTGCGCCACCCCGCAGGACCAGGCGCAGAGCCGTTCCTGGGATGGCGTAAGAGTATGAGCGATGAGGATTGGGTGAACTGGGGCGCCTTGGATGACGATGCCTGGTATGATCGTGTAAGAGCGGATTTCGGCGTGGACGCCCGGACTCAGTAGCGGCTTCCCGGTAGTTTCCTATTTCCACAGCCCAATGGCTTCCTACGCAGCCCGAGCAGCCGAACTGGGCAGCGCTGAACCGCAGCATAAAATCCTCAGACTTTCAGGCAATGGACACCCAGTTACTGGAAGTGCCGGCTGGAGCAGCAGCGGTGTGAGCCGCGATGGTATATAGATCGTGGGCTGTAACATTGTTCCCTCCTCAGAGCTAATGAATGGCGCAGCCTCCACATATATAGGTCGATCGAGAGGGGGTAAAATCGACAACCGGCTTCAGCTTCCAGGACACGAGAAGAGCGCACGTCCACACTGGACGTGCGCTCTCGAATGAGGCGACAGCAGCTATTGCCGGGACGCCAAATTCGGCTCGTCCGCCAGCTGTAAAACGGTGGCCGCCAGCAGCCGTACCTTGGCTGAGTCTTTGGTAT
>DATFFX010000045.1:0-7273 GCA_035249825.1 Gemmatimonadales bacterium
GCGGCCAGTCACGGCACGGTTGGTGAAACCCAGACCTATTTCGCCAACTGTATAGCCAAATCGACGAAAAACAGCACCAAGAAAGTTCCGTCGTATTCCCGGCCTGTGCGCGTGAAGAGGTCGGGGGCGTGACGAGCCGCCGAGACAAAGGCTCACTCGACAATCACCCGCGCAGTCATGAAGGGGTGCGGTTCGCAGTGATAAAGGAACTCTCCGGCGACCGTAAAGTCCTGAGTGAAGGCGTCACCCGGGGCGAGCAGTGGTGAAGCCCACAAACCTCCGTCTGCGGTACTGGTGTGCGCGTCGGTGTCGCAGTTGAGCCAGGTGACCCGCTCCCCCGGTCGCACCCGCACGACAGCTGGTCCGAAAGCAAACTGCTGGATCACCACCAGGGTGGACCCGGGCACCCCCTCTCCGACCGGAAGAGTGCACACTCCCTCGACCGGGGCGGTGGCCTCACGGTCGGAGAAACATCCGGCAACCCAACCTCCCGCGAAACCGATGGTCAGCATCAGCCCTACGCGGACATGCGGCGGAGTTCGCATCCTCAGCGCACCACGACCGTGCCGTTCATGAACGGATGGGGGGTACAACGGAAGGGGAATGTACCGGCACGAGAGAAGGTGATCGCCCGCCGTTCACCCGACTTGATCGGACCGGAGTCGAAGCTCTGGTCCTGAGCAGTCACAGTGTGCAGGACCTGGCCCCGATTCATCCATATGATGGTAGTTCCCTCCGCCACCTCCAAGCGGGCCGGGCTGAACCTGAAATCTTCCACCACGGCCGTCACTGTATCCGATCCGGCGGGAGCTTCAGGATCTCGTTCCCGGGCACCCCGCGGAGTCGGCGCGGCGGGGGCTGGCGTCCGGGTGCCGCCACCGAAGTACCGGCTCAAGGTGATGGGAATCGTGAACTCGAAGCCATAGCGGGTCTCACCTGTTCCCCGGGAGGCGCTCTGCAGGGTCGCATTATTGGTATTGGTCGCGTGTAACGACAACGTATGGGGCGTATGCGGGATCGCCCAATTGACCCCCGCACCCCAAGCTACCTTCTCCCCGGAAGTACGTTCCACCAGGCTCGCCACGTCCGCTGAAAGTGCCAGATGCCGGGTCAAGCGGAATAGGACCCCAGAGGCCAGGGCGAGATCGGCGCCGCCGTCCTCGCCCGGTTCTGCGAACACCCGGAGGGCCGCGAGTATCCGGAAGCGCGCCTGCCTTCTGGCAACCGACACTTCGGCATCGAACCCCTCGGCGGCGAGGTTATAGCCCAACTGCGCCGCGGCATCCAGAGGGGCACCCCTCTCCTGGTCCAGTGCGGCTATACGGCCGAACAACTCCCATTCGTTGGGGTACCGTGGCGAAAGCGTCGAATTGGTGGCGTAGTGCACCCCGACAAGAGAGTGCGCTGGAAGGCCGGCGGCGAGGAGGAAGGTTGGGGTGGCCGTTACCTTCCGCTCAGGCGCGGAGCTGATGGAAAAACGGTGCAGAAAATTGAAGTGAAGGACACCCGAGGTTCCCACCCATGCTCCGGGAAGGTTTGGCGTCCGATCCAGCACGGTTTGCGCATGCGCGCTGCGCTCGGCGCCGAACGCGCACAAGCCCGCAATGAGCAGCGTCCGGCGGCTCACCGTAGTTCCCACTCTGTTTTCATCTTTGCTAAATAGCGGGGCCCCGGAAGGCGGTCTTGGATTCCGGCATCGCCTTGTACGGCTGTAGCGTGCTACGCGATGCGGACGGCGCGACGGAACCTGAAAGGCGAGAGGCCGGTGTGCTGCCGGAACAAGTTCGAGAAGTGGCTCTGGTCCGAGAAGCCGGCGTTCAACGCGATCTCGGCGAGGGAAAGCTCGGTCGTGGCGAGCTGGCGTGTCGCCCGCTCGATCCGCAGACCCCGGACGTACTCGCCCACCGTGCACCCGTACGCGCGGCGGAATGCTCGGGCGAGGGTGACGGGGTGCACACCGACAGACTCCGCCAGCCCAGTCAGGCTCGGGCGGGCTGCGAGATCGGCGTGGATCCGCTCCCGGGCTTCCTCCAGCCAGCGGGGTCGGCCCGAGCCCCCGTTCTGGTCTCGGAGCCGCGAGGCGGAGGCGACCAGCTCCAGCAGCAGACCTTCCATCGCCAGGGGCGCAGCAGTGTCGGTGCGCAGCATCTCTTCAAACACTCGCCAGGCGATGCCCGAGACAAGGCCGCCGTGGAACGACAGCCGCTCATCGAGGATGGCGGAGTGCGGACGAACGGCGGCAACGAGTGCGTCATCCGTTTCGATCAATAGTCCCCGGACATCGCCACGGCTGAAATCATCGCGGTGACGCTCTCCAGCCGGCGTGACTTTCAGGGTGGAGCTGGTACACTCGACCGATCCGCCGTGCCATGCCTCGATGAACGTACCCTGTAGTACGAAGCAGATGGTGGGGGTGTCGTGATGGTGCCAGGGAAGCTCCGCACCATCCTCGTGCATTCCTTCAGTGACCGTGAATCCGCCCGCCTCGACCCGCCGCACCCGCCTGGCCTCCGCCCTCAGTCCGCGCCTGCGCCCCATGCCTACCTCCAAACTGCGTTGACCCGTTGCATACAGTGACGTCGCGGGTGTTCCTGCAAGCACATCCTCCCGCTAGACCGCTTCAAGCCGCTACTGGTCTCCAAGACCGGAGAGAAGCGGGTCACTAGCATCCAGAAGAACAGTAGCGAATTCCGCTGGAATTCGTGAAGGAATGAACCTGAGAAGGAGGCGGACATGTACGATTCCCGCATCCTCAGGGTCGCGGCTGCTACGCTGCTGCTGTTACCCGCCTGTGGCGATGATGATGATGAAGACCTGTCGGAGCCGGCGACGAGCTTCTCGGCAACACTGTCGGGGACAAACGAAGTGCCACCCGTGCCTACGACCGCGACGGGAAGCGCCACCCTTTCACTTACCGGTAGCCAGCTCACGTACACGGTCAACGTAACCAACCTGCAGAACGCAGCGGTGGCGCACATTCACATTGCCCCTGTAGGCGAGAACGGCCTGATACGGATGAATCTCTGCGGCACCGGCGCTCCGCAGCCGCCCTGCACCAGCGGGACCGGAGTACTGGCTACCGGTACCAACGGAACGACCGTCGGCTCTCCCGCCATCACGTTCGACTCGCTGGTCTCGGCGATGCGCTCGGGTGGCGCGTACGTGAACGTACATACCGACGACGGACAGGGAGCACCGAATACCGGACCGGGTGACATGGCCAACGGCGAGATCCGCGGACAGGTGGTGGCAGATTAGCTCACTCGGCCTCGCTTCCACCGCCTGGAGGAAACCGCTTATGGTATGGACCCGTTCGCTTCCGGCCATCTACGCTGCCGCCCTGATCGGCTGTTCGGGGGACAATGGCCCGAGCGATCCCGGCAACGACCAGAACACGGGGTCAACTGTCACGGTCGCCAACAATGCCTTCGATCCAGCGAGCCTGGACGTCCCGCTGAACAGCACCGTTACCTGGGTGTGGAACTCGGGCGGCGTCGAGCACAACGTCACGTTCCAGGCCGGACCCAACTCACCAACCCAGGGCTCGGGCTCCTTTCCGCGAACGTTTCCGAGCGCTGGCTCCTTTCCATACGTGTGCACTATTCACCAGGCCCTGGGAATGTCGGGCGTGGTGAATGTCGCCGCGGGAACCAGCGGAACCGGCGGCGGCGGATCTGGAGGGGGAGGTACTGGGGATGGTGATGATGGAGGTGGTGGAGGCGGGTATCCCTGATCTGCCTCGAACTGAAAGGGCCCTCAATTTGGGGGCCCTTTTCGATTCCCTGCTGCCAGACTCTTGTTATAAGCTGAGTGTCCGACGGGAGGTTCATCCGGCAGCTACTCACTTATTCAACGATGCTAGCGGGGGAAGACGATCATGGACAAGATGGAAACCGTGGCCCTGATGGCGGCCACCATCTACGCGGCGACACCTGTTGGCCCAGTGACAGCGGATCCAGATCTGTACGGACGCGCCGCGGCGCAGGCCTGGACCCTCTATGACGCGGTCGAGAAAGAGGCATCCGAGCGGCACGCCAGGCGGTAGGGTATCTAACGTGACGTCGTTGTACCCGCACCATGACCCAAGGCAGTTCGTGCAGGCACCGATCCAGTGGAGCGACTGCGGCTGTTGGCCAGGAGGATCATGTCCGCCGCTATGGCCCAGACTTCGTTGATCGGCTCCGGAGCGCCGGCTTCGCGGCCGAAGCCACCAGGGCAGCGGAGATCGTGTCCCATTCCCAAGCTGCCTATATGGGGGTTACTGGAGAGATATACCGCTGCCGCAAGTCGAGCTCATGAAGTATTCCGCACTCACTCGAGTGTTAGCCCAGTACCATATGTTAGGCCGGTAACATACAACCAGACCCGCTGCTTCCATATTGAACTCCTTGCCACCTCGTGGCAACTCGTCGCAACGGTTTACCGCCGCTCATAAGTCGTTCGTGGCGGTGAGGAGAATGAGAGGGGTTCTATGTTAGCCGTGTTCCGCGCGGCGGGCGCCGCCGCAATGGTGGGGAGCATCCTGGTAGCATCGATGGTGGCGTGTGGGGACGACGGGCCGAGCGGGCCCGAGCCACTCGATCCTGCGCTGGTAGAAGCGGGAAGAGAGATTTTCCGGTTTGACACCTACGGGGACGAAACCTTCTGGACCGATACGCTCCGGATGCACGAAGTCATTCAGGCCGCCGTAGATCCGACGACGGCTCTCTCGGTTGGTCTGAAGGTCGACGCCGAAGCTCTCCCCCCCGACGTGGTCCAGGGCATCCAGAGTGGTGCCATCAGCTTGACCGACCCCGCTACGACCGTAGCGCTCCTCAAGCTGAATGCCGTTGTCGGTCTCAGGGGCACCGTGGAGACCATCGATGGTCGCGATACGCTGGTTCGGGTGGGCACCACCTGTGCCCTCTGCCATTCGACGGTCAACAACTCCTTCTCTCAGGGAATTGGCGCGCGGCTTGACGGCTGGCAGAATTCCGACCTGAACCCTGGAGCCATCATCGCGCTGTCGCCAGCCCTCACGGCCGAGCAGAAGGCGGTCTACAACTCGTGGGGTCCGGGCCGGTATGACCCTCGCTTCAATTTCGACGGGATAAACGGGCCAGTGGTGATACCTCCGGCCTATGGCCTACAGGGCCTGAACAGCATCATCTACACCGGAGATGGGCCCGACATCGCCTATTGGAACCTCTATGTCGGCGTTACCCAGATGCACGGCCACGGCACTTTTGTGGACCCACGAATCGGCGCCAACGTGCAGAACCCGCCCGACATGATCTCCTCCAAGCTCGAGGCGCTCCAGGCTTACCAGCTCAGCCTCCAGGCTCCCGAGCCGCCCGCAGGGAGCTTCGACCCTGCCGCGGCCCAGCGGGGTCGGGAGGTGTTTGAGGGCGCTGGAACCTGCGCGACTTGCCATGCGGGGACTCTGCTAACGGACGCCAACGAAAGGCTCCACGAGCCATCAGAGGTGGTGAGTGAGCCGGAACCGAACGGGGTGCCTAGCTACGCGTCCCGTAGCGCTACCAAGCAATACCGCACCACGCCTTTACGTGGACTGCTGCTGCACCCGCCCTATTTCCACAACGGAAGCGCGGCAACCCTGGAGGCGGTCGTGGATCTTTACAATACGCGGAAAGGGCTGAATCTCACGGCGGAACAGAAAACGGACCTGGTGGAATATTTGAAGTCACTCTAGGCACGAATTGCGACGCACGTTGCATCAGCTTCAGACCAGCTGGTAAAAGCCGCCGATGATTGTGCCGTACACCAGGTGAGCGACCACTAACAGCAGAGGGGTACGACGTCCGTAGTTTAGAGCCAGAAATCCAGGTGGCTCCAACATGCGGGTCGGCTCGGGCCCACGCTGCTCACTAGCCATCCGAGGGTGAAACCCGGGCAGCACCGGCATCAGCGCCACGAGTACCGTGACTGCGTGCACCAGCCCAATGCCAGAACCGAGCCACCAAGTGGCCCTATTCCAGCTTTCAAAGGCGCTCGCGTAAAGAAACGCAAAGAGCCAGCCGTTCAAGAGATGCGTCAGAAAGCCGAACATCGGAGCACGATCACGGTTGGCGGTGAACATAGTGCCGACAATGAAGGGGAGGCTCATCCGGGACAGGCCGAGACCCTGGCCCCCTTGCATTATGGTCGTGAGAACGAGCGTTGCGACAAAGCCCCACAGGAGTATGCTCCCCAGGTTCATACGCACCCTGCGAGCGGCGTCGGTGAAGCAGTCGGGTCGAGCGCTGGCAGCTCGCTCGGACAACGATCCACCCCCGCCAGCGTAAGAGCCGCATCGATCAAGCCCACGTGGGTGAACGCCTGAGGGTAATTGCCCAGCGCCGCGCCACTCTCGGGATCGATCTCCTCAGCGAAAAGACCGACGTCGTTGGCATACCCTAGAAGGTGCTCGAAGGCTTTCTCGGCGCGATCACGATCACCAGCCAGAGCTTGCGCAGTCACTCCCCAGAAGCCGCAGATCCCAAACGCCCCCTCACCAGGGGGAAGACCGTCGTCCGTCAGGTAACGGTACAGGAGGTGACCTCGACCGAGCCGTGCTTGGACGGCGCTTAAGGTCCCGCGCATTCGCACTGATCCCGGATCGGCATATCCATAGCGGCCGAGCTGCAGCAGACTGGCATCCACGGCGTCACCTCCAAGGACACTGACGTAGCTCCCGATTCCTTCATGGTAGCCGCGGCTTTCGATCTGATCCCGGATGGCTGCCCGTTCGCGAGCGAATCTCTCGACCGGCACGTGGACTCTTCCAGCGGCATGGAGCCGCAGTAACCGGTCGAGCGCCACCCAGCACATTGCCTTCGAGTAGGTATGCTGCCGCTGCCCCGCTCGGATTTCCCAGATGCTCTCATCGGGTTCGCGCCAGCGCCGGCATACTGTTTCGCCGAATGCCACCAGCATTCGGCGGGTGGCACCATCCAAATGGCCACCTCGCTGTACGAATTGATACACCGCATCGAGCACCTCGCCGTACACGTCCAGCTGAAGCTGGCCCCCGGCGGCGTTCCCGATCCGTACCGGGCGGGAACCCGCGAAGCCAGCAAGGTGCTCCAGCTCACTCTCCTTCAGATCGGGCCGGCCATAGACGTCATAGAGGATCTGCAGCTCCGGCCATGTGATGCGCGTCGTGTGGATCAGCCAAGCGAGAAAGGACTCTGCCTCCGCGGGATGGCCTAGGTCGAAGAGGGCCTGGAGCGTGAGTGATGCGTCACGCAGCCAGCAATAGCGATAATCCCAGTTGCGCACCCCACCTGGTTGT
>DATFFX010000046.1:0-3517 GCA_035249825.1 Gemmatimonadales bacterium
TGATCCGTACGTCTACCGGGATGGCTTCAGTGGCGCCGACCGGAATGGCTTCCCGCTCCTGGAGCACCCTCAGCAGCTTGACCTGCAAGGAGGCGGGCATCTCACCGACCTCGTCCAGGAAGAAGCTCCCGCCGCGAGCCGCTGCAAACAGCCCCTGTTTGTCTCTCACCGCCCCGGTGAACGATCCCTTCACGTGGCCGAACAGCTCGCTTTCCAGCAGGTTCTCGGGCAAGGCACCGCAGTTGATCGACAGGAAAGGCCCATCGTTGCGGCTGGAGAGATTGTGGATGTACCGCGCAATGACCTCCTTGCCGGTCCCGCTCTCTCCCTGAATCAGCACCGTCGAATCAGTCGGCGCGACGTGTTCGGCCAGCTTGAGCACGTCGAGAAAGCGCTTGGACTTTCCGATGGGGCGGGCTATCGACGGCTTCTCCCGCCGGCGAATTTCCTGCTTGAGCTGGGTGTTCTCGACCTTGACCGCCCGGTACTCGCAGGCGCGGCGCAGGATGGCGACCAGTTCGTCGTTGGAGAACGGCTTCTGGATATAGTAGAAGGCGCCCGAGTTCACCGCGCTGATGGCGCTCTGCAGCGAGGCCTGGGCCGTCATCAGAATCACCGGCGTCATCGGATCCTGCTCCCGTGCGGCAGTGAGGATATCCAGTCCCGAGACCTGCGGCATGCGCACATCTGACAGGATGATGTCATGGGTGCCGGAGCGGATCTGCTCCAGCCCCGCTTTCCCACCCTGGGCCGTGGTCACCTCGAATCCCTCGTTTCGGAGCAGGATCCGAAGGGTATCCAGAATTCCCGACTCATCGTCAACGACCAACAGCGACGGCTTCTGACTCATGCAGCGTCCTCCGCAACCATCTTGGCGGGCAAGAATATGGTGAACGTGGTGCCTGACCCCGGACCGGAATCGACCAGAACCAAACCGCGGTGCGCCTCGACGGCGCGCTGAACTATGGCCAGCCCGAGTCCGCTACCGCCGGAGCGGCCGGACACGAAAGGCTGGAACAGGCGCTCCCGGACCTCCTCAGGAATACCGGGGCCGTTGTCCTTGACCTGCAATCGCACGGCATGCTCGAGATTGGTGCCATGAGGAATGTCCGCTGCCTGAACCGCGGCAACCGTCACCGTGATCTTGATGGGACCCCGGGCCGCCTGGACGGCATTCAGCACCAGATTGGCAATCACCCGGTGCAGCAGGTCCTCGTCACCTTCGAGCAAAGTGTGCTCGCCCTCGACCATGATGGCCGCATCTGGTCGGCAGTCCGGGTGGGCGCGAATCAGCCGGACGACGGCAACCACGACAGAATGCAGGTCCAGCGGCACGAACTGGGTCGCACGCACCCGCGCGAAATCCAGGAATTCACTCAGCAGCCGACTCAGACGGTCACTCTCACGGACGATGAGTCCCGCGAGGAAGCGCTCATCCTCGTCAGCATGCTTGGACCGCGCGAGCTGCTCCACGGAGCTGCGAATCGAGGCCAGCGGATTACGGATTTCGTGCGCCAGCGATGCACTGAGCTCGGCGACGGCTTCCAGCCGCTCGGCCCGCATATGGAGTTCCTGCACCTCTTTGAGATCGGAGATGTCAGTGAAGATAGCGGTCACCGAGGGCGCTTCCTGCGCTTCCTGCCGAAAGGTGGTGGTGCTCAACCCGATCGGGAACATACGCCCGCCACCCTGCACCACCATTCCTTCCCCACGGCTGATTTTTCGGCCGTTCCGGATCCCCGACACCGCAGCCGCCCAGAGCTCGGAGGATCGGGTCTTCATTTGATCGAGGACCGGCCGCCCGATCAGCGCCTCGCCATCCAGGTCCAGAAGCCGCTCCGCAGTGGGGTTGATGAAAGCCAGCCGTCCCATTCCATCTACGGTGAGTACCCCGGAGCGGATGTTGCGCAGTATGTCGTCAGCCTCGAGTCTGACCCGCTGCAACTCCGTGGCGAGAGTCTTCTGCTCCATCCCGGCTTCCCGCAACCGATGACCGAGCACTGCAACGATGGCGAACACCAGGTTGTAGACCACGACCTGCGCCCATGAGGCAGTATCGAGGCCGGAACCATGATTCCATAGCGTGTCGCCCAGGTACAGCAGCGAAGCCAGCACCGCTGTCAGCGCGACCCATACCGGCGGCATGAGCAACGCATAGGCAACGACCACAAGGGCGTATAGAGCCGGGTAAGCCGACTGTGGCTGACCGGCAAAGTGAACCACTGTCGTGACCAGACCCAGGTCCACCAGTGCCTGGATGAGAAAGAAGGCGTTCCCCGGCCTCCGGTTCAGCAAGAATACGGTGCCCGCGCCGTACCCGGTGAAAACCAGGGCGAACACCACTGCAATACTGACGATGAATGATTGCTGGGGCCGTTCAGTCCAGACCAGGCCGGCCCACAGCAACACGCCAGTGGCGAGAACCAATCGCCCGGCAAACAGCCAGGTGAGCAGCGTTCGCTGGTCGGGAAGAGTGTTCTTTCCTGGACGCCTGCGGTCCAGCACCGTCGGAACCGATATCCGATCCGACGGAGCCTGAAGTTCCATCGTACCTCGGGGGAGGGCTAATAGCTATCAGGGGCCAGCCGAAGATAGAGAGGAGGGCCATACCGACGGTAGGGGGCCTATCATTGAATGATCATGAACTGGACCGTTTATATCGCGCGCTGCCGGGATGGCAGCCTCTACACCGGGGTCACCACCGATCCCGAGCGCCGCCTCGTTGAGCACAACTCCGGACGCGGGGGTGCCTATACCCGATCGAAAGGTCCTCTGGTGATAGTGTACACGGAGATGGCCCTCGATCGCTCCGAGGCGCAGAGACGCGAACGCGCCATCAAGCGCCTCACCCGAACCGAAAAGGAGGAGCTGGTGCTCGGTGGCACTCGCTAAGTCAGGCGGGGGGTCCTTCCGTCCTTCGCCCGGTGCTGAGCCCGGCACCGGCCGGCAGCTCGGATAAGGAGCTGGGAGAATCCAGGTGGGCTCCGCCATCCACTCCGACAGCGAGGCGGTACACCAGCTCCCCACCCATCCAGGCAGTGACCAGTGAGAGGATGACTCCGGAAAGACCGGCAACGATGGCGCCGGTCGGCGGAAGGCCGGGATCATCTCGCCGCAATATCCAGCTCAGAATGAAGAGACCCAGCACGGCGACATTGCCGAGACCGTGCCAGAGCCCGATTCGCTTTGCCCTGGTACCGGCAGGTATCCCCAGCCAGTCGAGCCAGCCGAACAGCGCTGCCGCCAGGCCACCTATGATGCCCGCGCCGATCATGTAATACGACGCCTGGGCCCACTGGGGATTGTTCGAGATCAGATAGATGATGTCGAAAATGACCGCTGCGCCCAGGAGACCCAGCGGAAACACGATAAGCATCGGATGAACCGGATGCCCGGCAAACTTGACTCGGCTTTCCATAATATCCTCGGCCTTCAACAATCCCTATCGGTCAGCTGCTGATCTTTTGCTGGACCTCTTGCAAGCTCGCCAGGTGGCCCTGCATGTCGGCCAGGGTTC
>DATFFX010000047.1:0-2961 GCA_035249825.1 Gemmatimonadales bacterium
GGAGCTTCGCCCAGTGGGGTCCCGGCGTCATCGGGATCGTCATCGGCTTGCTCATCGCACTGGTAATCCGGAGCGAGCGGTTCCCGTTATCTGCGGTGATGAACCTCGGTCTCCTCTTCGAGGTTGTAAGCAGCTATGCAATCGCCGCCGCCGAGTTCGCTGATCCGCAGTCACTCGAGATGCACCGCGGCTGGCTGGGGCTCTCCTGGGTGGCCGTATGGGTCGTGCTCTTCACGATCGTGGTGCCAACCACGCCGCGCCGGGCTCTGGTCACCGCGCTGGCGTCGGTCAGCTCGGTGCCGGTCATCATCGGGGTGATGATGGCAACCGGCTACACGTCACTCAAAGTGGAACCCGCATTGTTTTTCATCGGGCTGGTATTTCCATATCTCCTCGTTGCGGGTATGGCCTACGTCGGTGCCCGCGTCGTCTACCAGCTCGGTACCGAGGTCAAACGAGCCCGCGAGCTGGGCAGCTACCGGCTGGAGGAGAAGCTGGGTGAGGGCGGAATGGGCGAAGTCTGGCGAGCCCGGCATCGAATGCTGGCGAGGCCGGCTGCTATTAAGTTGATCCGCCGGTCCGAAGGAGATGGCCGTGCCGCGGTATCGGAGGAGGCAGCTCGCCGATTCGAGCGCGAAGCCCAGGTGATCGCCCGGCTGCGCTCACCTCATACGGTAGAGCTGTTTGATTTCGGCCGGGCCCAGGACGGCGCCTTCTACTATGTCATGGAGCTGCTGGAAGGCCTGGATGCCGATTCGCTGGTTCGGCGCTTCGGCCCCATCCCGGCCGAGCGGGCCATCTACCTGCTGCGCCAGGTCTGTCATTCGCTCTCGGAAGCGCAGTCATGCGGCCTGGTTCACCGCGACATCAAGCCGGCGAACATTTTCCTCTGCCGCTACGGCGAGGAGTATGACTTCGTGAAGGTACTCGATTTTGGAATCGTGGGGTCTGTGCGAAACGCCGCCGATCCCACGGCCGTACACACACAGGAACATGCCATTCGGGGAACGCCGGCCTTCATTGCGCCCGAGCAGGCGCTGGGCGGAGAGGTGGATGGACGGGCGGACATCTATGCGACTGGGTGCCTGGCGTATTGGCTTTTGACGGGCCAGCTCGTGTTCACGGCCGAGACTCAGATGGGGCTTCTGATGCACCACGCCAAGACGGCGCCTGCGCCTCCGTCGACGCGAACGGATCGGCCTATCTCCAGGGCCCTCGACGAGCTCGTGCTATCGTGTCTGGCGAAGGACCCGGCGGATCGGCCGCAGTCGGCCAGAGAATTGTCCCATCGGCTGGCGGAGATGGACGTCGCGAGTTCATGGACGGAGGACCGGGCGAGCAGCTGGTGGGCGACACACCTTCAGAATCCTGCATCTCTTCATCCTGAGCAAAGCGAAGGATGACATCGAATCTCAAGGTCAAGGTGCCCAAGGTGCACGAACGTTATGCTCGTGGGTCGCTGACGGCCTCTTGAGCGTGAATTTGGGCTGCAGGAGTACTCAGATGATGGATGCACAGCCGAATGAACGAGGGAACTCCGTGGAGAGGCGACTTTACCAGGTGCTCACGAGCGAGCTGCCAAGAGGATTCCCAATAAACACCAGTGTCGAACCTAGCCGCATTGCATTTGTTGAAACGTCACTCGGGACGATCCCTCGCATTCGCTCGGGATGACGCGCGAGTGCTACCCCTCGCCGCGTTTTGGCAAGATCACTGCGCACTTGGTCTCGAAGCCGCCCCGCACGTTATACAGCGTCGTGACCTCCAGCCGTTGGGGCTCCAGCAGTCTGAAGAGGTCCTCGGCGATACGCGCGGTGGCGTGCTCCTGGAAAATCCCGACGTTGCGATAGCTGGTCACATAATACTTGAGGCTCTTGAGCTCCACGCAGCGGTCGGAGGGGACGTACTTGATGCTCAGGGTGGCAAAGTCGGGCAGGCCGCTGTAGGGGCAGACCGCGCTGAACTCCCGGGTCTCGGTGACGATCTCCTGGTCCGGCCCGGCGTACTCGAACGTCTCGAGAACGGCGGCATCGATCGCCTCGGGTCCAACGAATGGGATGGTTCTGCTTTCTGCGATGGCCATGCTGGAATCCGGTTCACGGGTCCTGAAAGATAGCCGCCTCTTTTCCTACCGCCTCTTTTCCTACCGCCTCTTTCCTACCGCCCTTCCCCCACCATCCCCGTCTCCAGCCACGTATGCTCATTCCTGATCACCTGCTGAGCGACGTTGTAGGTCGGCACATCCTCGTTATCGAACACCGCCGCGAATCGCTCCTCCACCCGCCGTCGTGCGTGACGACTGAAGAGCCCCGCCAGCTCCACTGGACCGCGATTCGAGGGATCCTTCTTATACATGGAGTACGCTCTGGAGCACGCGGCCGTAATAGCCAGGAGCTCGGCCCCGATCTCCACCAGCCTCCCTAATACCGCCTGCCGTTTCTCCAGCTTGGGCCCGAATCTGATCATGCAGTGGAACAGTGTACGCGCCAGCCGGCGACAGGCACGGTTGACGAAGCGGACATGTGTTGCCAGCGGACCGAACTCACCGTAGCGAGGTGCACGACCCCACCCCAGCCAGAGCTTGGGGTACCAGTACGCGTAGTATGCGCCGGAGCGAAGCAGCGCCTGAATCTTGTTCCCCGTTGGGGCCTTGGGGTCGATCAAGTCGCCGGCGAGCTTCAGGTGAGTATCAACCGCCTCACGCGCGATGAAGAGCCGCATGATCTCGCTGGAGCCCTCGAATATCAGGTTGATCCGGTAATCGCGCATCATGCGCTCGATGGGGTCCGGGCGCTCGCCACGGCTTCGCAGGCTATCCGCGGTCTCGTAGCCTCGCCCCCCCTTGATTTGCAGCGTGTCATCCACGATCCGCCAACCGATCTCGGTGTTCCACATCTTGGCCATGGCGGCTTCCAGGCGGATGTCAGTCCCTCCCCGGTCCGCCATCAGAGAAGCGAGATC
>DATFFX010000048.1:0-2045 GCA_035249825.1 Gemmatimonadales bacterium
CTGCTCGGTGGGGCAGTGGCCAATCTGACGGCGATGGGACCGGCGGCATCGCTTACCGGCCCCGTGCGGCGAGGTGACGAGCAAACGATTCGGGCCCATCTCAAGGCGCTGAACGCCGAGGACCGCACGCTTTATCGCACCGTGAGCAGGGCGGCAATCACTTTGGCGCGGGAGGCTGGGTTGAGTGAGGGTGCGGCGCAGCGGATGGAGGAAGTGCTCGGAAAGCCCTGACGGCCGTCCCGGTTACTGATCGATAACGCGGGCTCCTTCCGGAACCTTGAAGGTGAAGGTTCGATCCGGAACTTTGGCGTTGGTGCGAAGATTCGAGAGCCGAAGGGTGCGAGTGGCGCCAGACTGTTCCAGGATCTCGAGTCGGCGGGGTAGTGCGTCTTCCCGGTCGAGCCAGATCACTGCCTGAGTAAACGGCAGGTCGGGAACAGCCGGCACCAGCTTGATGACATCAGTGGTGCGGCCGCCGATTCGCTCGGTGCGGACATAGGAGGGCGTGTATCTCTCCGCCGGCCGATCCAGGAGCCAGGCAAGGAGATTATAACCATACGCAGGGCCCCCGCTCGGGACTTTCATCCGGATAACCTGATCGGGTACGGTGCTGGGCGTATATATCCATACGTGCTTACCGTCTATGACGATTGCTTCACCGGGTGGATCGGTGAACCGCATGGCGAACTTGGACTCACCCGCTTGCACCAGCGTGCCCCTGCTCTCCGCACTGTCGATCATCGGATTGTCGATCACCTGTTCGAAATCAGCCTGCAGGCTGGCAAGCGACCGATACACCCGGGCGGCGCGTCCAATGATCTCGCCTGCGTCCTGCGCCGATGCCGGGGCCGCCATCGCCAGCCCGAGGACCAGCACCACGAGGCTAATCACGCGCGGATCTCCGCCGGCTCGGCCACTCGCCGTCCAATCGCCTCTGCAATGAGCCTGGTCTCCTTCATCATCCGGTCGAACTGCTCGGGGTAGAGGCTCTGCGCACCGTCAGAAAGGGCGCGTTCGGGAGCGGGATGAACTTCGATCAGCAGCCCATCTGCGCCAGCCGCTATCGCCGCTCGAGCCATAGGAATGACCATGTCTCTGTGGCCAGTACCGTGGCTGGGATCGGCGATGATCGGGAGATGGGAAAGCCCATGTACCACCGGGACCGCGCTCAAGTCGAAGATGTTACGGGTAGCGGGGTCGAACCCTCGAACGCCGCGCTCGCAAAGAATCACGTTGGGGTTGCCTTCGGCCAGGATGTACTCCGCCGAGAGCAGCAGCTCCTGAATCGTGGCCGACAAGCCCCGCTTGAGGAGAATCGGCTTCCCGGCCCGGCCGGCCCGCTTCAGCAAGGAGTAGTTCTGCATGTTTCGAGCGCCGAGCTGGATGATGTCCGCTGTTTCGGTGACGAAATCCATCTCCTCCACGTCCATCGCCTCGGTCACGATGAGCAACCCCGTCTCCTCGCGTGCGCGGGCCAGCAGCTTGAGCCCGGCTCGCCCCATTCCCTGAAACGAATACGGTGAGCTCCGCGGCTTGAAGGCCCCGGCGCGGAGGACCGTAGCACCGGCCTCGCGTACCGCGCGGGCAGCCTCGAGAATCTGCTGCTCGCTCTCGACCGAGCAGGGGCCCGCCATCACTACGACCTCGTCCCCACCGACGGTGAGACCGCCCGGGAGGTGGACTACCGTCGTTTCCGACTTCCATTCGCGAGAGACCTGCTTGTATGGCTTGGTGACATGGATGATCTCCTGCACACCGGGCAGCGCGGCGAGGCGGGAACCGTCTACCCGGCCATCGTTGCCAACGAGCCCGACCGTTGTGCGCTGCTTTCCCGGCATTGGACGCGCCTGATACCCCATCTCCTCGATGGTTTCAGCGACCCGCTGAATTTCCTCTGGCGCTGCGCCATGGCGCATGACGATGAGCATCTGGGCTTGGAACTCCGGAGAGTCTAGGGTCTAGGGTCGAGGGTCCAGAATCTGATGATGCACCCTACGTGCCAGCGGCGGAATCGGAGCAAGACATCGGATCCTGACCTCGATTCT
>DATFFX010000049.1:0-6211 GCA_035249825.1 Gemmatimonadales bacterium
CTCATACCGCGATCACGCCTGTTCGAGCTGGCCGCCACGCGCGGGATCTTCGACTTGCCCGGCAGCGATCCCCTTCCCCTTCGCTGGGAAATTCGGAAGCCGGGTCGGTTGGGGTCCATTCTCGAGGGCCCGCTGGACCTCTCCCGGCCGGCCGAATGCCTGATGGAGGTTCTGCGGGACCTCCGGGGACAACCGCCTCTGTTTGGTGGTCCCGATAGTCTTCCGGGCTTTGCCCGATCCCAGGTTGCCCTCCGGCTAGCGGCCCGCGCCGCGGCCGAGCCCACACTCGGGGTCGGCTGATGTGCGGCATCGCGGGGGTGGCGAGCCTCCGTGGAATGGCATCGATTGACATCGGTCGGCTGCGGGCAATGACCGACAGCCTGCTGCATAGAGGTCCGGATGCGGCGGGCAGCGAGGTCTGCGATGGCGTGGCTCTGGGCATGCGGCGGTTGTCCATCATCGATGTGGAGGGCGGGAGCCAGCCTCTGTACAACGAGGATCGCAGCATCCGGGTGGTCTTCAATGGCGAGATATACAACTACAGGGAGCTGCGTCGAGGTCTCGAAGCACGCGGTCACCGGCTCGTGACCCATACCGATGGCGAGGTGATCCCTCACCTCTGGGAAGAGCTTGGCCCGCGGTTCCCGACGGTGCTCAATGGAATGTTCGCCATTGCACTCCATGACCTGCGGTCCAGGCGGGTGGTGCTGGTTCGCGATCATTTTGGCATCAAGCCGCTGTACTACGCGTGGGCCGACGGCCACCTGGTATTCGGTTCGGAGGTGAAGGCTCTACTGGCATCGGGGATCGTTCCCCGCGAGCTCGACCTCGATGCGCTCGGCGAATTCCTGTCCTGGGAATACGTCCCGGCACCACGGACCTTACTTCGAGGCGTTCGGAAGCTGCTCCCGGGCGGGACGCTGGAACTCGACCTCAGCGGTGGTCCGCCAAAAGAGTCCACCTGGTGGGTACCGCCGCACGCTAACGGCGGACAGGGCCTGCCAGACAGTGAGGGAGAGTGGCAAGAGGCGATCGACGCGAAAGTCCAGGAAGTCGTCCGGCGGCAACTGGTCAGTGACGTGCCGCTGGGCGCCTTCCTATCGGGAGGGGTGGATAGCTCACTCGTGGTCGCGGCGATGGGGCCAGCCCAAACCTACAGCATAGGTTTCGACGATCCTACGTACAATGAGACTGACTGGTCCCGCCGGGTCGCGGCACACCTCGGAGTAAATCACACAATCGAAGTGATCCGCCCGGATGCCATGGCGCTGTTCTCGGAGTTGATGCGGTTCATGGACGATCCCATCGCGGACGTGTCCATTTTCCCGACTTACCTGGTCTCGAGATTGGCCCGACGCGAGGTGAAGGTCGCGTTGTCCGGCGACGGGGGAGATGAGGTCTTCGGCGGGTACGAGAGCTACGCCGCGCAATCAGCAGCGCGGCTCTGGTCTCGTATACCTCGGCCCGCTCGCGAGCTGGCTCGCCTCATGGCTGGATCGTTCCGGCCGACCGCCAGCAAGAAGGGCCCGGTGAACACGGCGCTCCGTTTCCTCGAGGGCACCGGGCATGACCCCCGGCTCGGCCATGCCCGGTGGCGCCTGTTCGCTGGAGAAACGCTTCGCCATGAGCTGTTCACGCCCGAGGCCCGCGCGGCCATGCCCACGCCTATCGGGGATCACGTGCTACGATTGGCGGACGAGGCCGGCGAACGCGGGGAGATCGATCGAGCGCTATACGTCGACTTGCGGAGCTATCTAGCCGATAATTGCCTGGTAAAGGTTGACCGGATGGCGATGGCCTGCTCGCTCGAGGTCCGGGTACCACTCCTTGACCCCGAGCTCGTTGCGCTCGCCTTTCAGATGCCGGAGCGCTACAAGGTGGCCGGCCAGCGTACCAAGGTTCTGCTCAAACGGGTGGCCGCACGCCATGTACCCCGTGAGTGCGTGTACCGTCGCAAGCAGGGATTCAGCGTCCCCATGAAGCAGTGGCTGAACCGGGAATTCCGGCCACTGATGGACGCTCTACTTGCTCCGGATCGGCTGCGCCGAGAGGGCATTTTTAGAGTCGACACGGTCGAGCGGCTCAAGGCCGAGCATGGGCGCGGAGAGCGCAACCACAGCCATGTGCTCTGGGCTCTAGTGGTGTTTCAGGACTGGAGAGTGCGATGGGCGGTGTGATTTCTCGTGATCCCGAGGCCGCGGCTTCCACCAGTCACGACCTGGTCGTGATCGGAGGCGGCGTCTACGGGGTCGCTGTTACTCATCAGGCTAGCCGCCTCGGTCTGCGTGTACTGCTGCTCGAGCAGGAGGATTTCGGGGGCGCCACCAGCTGGAACTCTCTGCGAATACTGCACGGCGGAATCCGGTCGCTCCAGACGCTCGATCTGGGATGTTTCAGGGACATGTTCATCTCGCAGGGCTGGTTTCTGCAGCACTTTCCGGAACACGTGGTCGAGCTCGAGTGTCTGATGCCGCTGTATGGACGCGGGTTGCGCCGGCCAGCCGCCTTTCGCGCGGCACTCGCGCTGGACCAGCTGCTCCGGCGGGCATGGGCGATTCGAGGCCAGAGCAGCGGGATGGGCCGCGGGAGGGTGCTGGACGCCGGCCAGACCACGCGGCAATTCCCCCTGGTGCAGCCGAGAGGCCTGCGCGGTGGTGGCATCTGGTACGATGCGCTCATGCGCCATCCTCAGCGAGTCGTTATCGATTGGCTCCGCTGGGCGTGCGATGGAGGCGCGATGGCGCTCAACCGGATGGCCGCGCGGCAGCTCCTCCTCGAGCATGGAAGGGTTGCCGGGGTATTGGCCGAAGACATCGTGACCGGCACGACTCTCCAGTTTCGCGCGCGCACCGTCATCAACTGCGCCGGTCCGTGGAGTGAGGCTCTGGGCCGTGAGTTCGATTCCGACATGCCGGCGCGTTTTCGTCCCACCCTGGCGTTCAACCTGCTCCTGGATAGGCAGCCATTGGCGCGCTGCGCGATCGCGGTGGCAACACCGTCGGGAAGCCGTCGCACCTACTTCATCGTTCCGTGGGGCGAGCAAACTTTGGTCGGAACCTACCACGACCGCTCTTCTGCTCCGTACCATCGACCCGGCGCATCGACGGAGCAGATCGAGCAAATGCTGCTGGAGCTCAACGATGCCGTCCCGGAATGGAACCTTCGATCCGACGACGTCCTCCGGGTATGGAGTGGTCTGCTACCCGGCACGGATCGAGCGGCCAATGAGGGACTCGCGACCAGCGCAATGATCCACGATCACGGGCGGAGCGGCGGTCCTTCGGGATTGTTGACCGTGGCGGGCGTCAAGTTCACCACGGCGCCGCTGGTTGCCGCACGGGTTCTTCGAGCAGCCGGGTTTCGACAGCGCCGCGCGGTCACGGAGATCCCTCGCCCGCCGGCTCGGCAGATTCCGGCCGCGGCCGCCTTCCGCCGGACCCTCGCCACCGCACCTGCCGAAGCCGAGAACTGGGTCCGCAGGCTTGCTGCCGAGGAGTCGGTGCTGTCAGTCGAAGATCTCTTGCGTCGGCGAACGGACTGGGCGCTGGACCCTCGGCAGGAGCGTGAGCTCGAGCCGTTGATCCGTCCCTTCCTTACTCCGGCGGGTGCCAGGCAGGAAGCATCAACGAAGGCAAGAGCCGGGTGACGACATTGGCTACCGCGCCGACCGCGCAACCCTGGCAGCTGCAGCTGTACCGTAAGTCGCTCAAGAAGCAGCAGAAGATCAAATTGCTGCTCGAGCTGCTGGGGCCGCTCGGTGACAAGCGCTGTCTCCTGGTCACCAATGGCGACAACAACGGTGCCATGAATCTGATCTTGCGCAACGCCGGTGGACGCTGGACCTGGGCCGAGATGGAGGAGGGTGGCATTCCAGCTATGGTGGCCCTCCTGGACGAGCCGGTGGTTCACGCATCTTCGGAACGGCTGCCATTCGATGACGCGGCGTTTGATAGGGTAATCGTGATAGATGTCCACGAGCACCTTGCGAGCGTCACTGGGCTCAACCGGGAAATTGGCAGGGTGTTGGCCGGCGGGGGACTGGCCGTGGTAACGACTCCGAATGGTACCGCGTGGCTGCCTGTGGCGCTGCTCAAGCGGCTCTTCGGGATGCATCCCCGGAACTATGGCCATGTGGTGCAGGGTTACACGGCAGCCGAGCTCGAGCGGATGCTCCGTGAGGTGGGCCTCATCCCGGAGCAGCGCGGCGCGTACTCACGCTTCTTTACCGAGCTGGCCGAGTTCGCCATCAACTTTGGTTACGTGAAGATCCTCGCTCGACGTAAACGGGGGCCCCGGGTTGAGACCGGGACGATAGCTCCGGCTTCAGCCGACCAGCTCCGCGCGGTAGAACGCACCTACCGAATGTACGCCATGATCTATCCCTTCGTGCGAGCCTTCTCTACCCTGGACACCATAGTACCAGGACGCGGCGGCTATGCGGTCGCGGTAACGGCGCGTAAGGCCCGATGAGCGCCAGGCGTAGCGTATTGGTCACGGGCGCCGGCGGCTTCATCGGCGCACACCTGGTTAATCGGCTCGCGTCGCTCGGGATGGAGGTTCGTGCGCTCGATCTGCGCCGGCCTAACGGACTTGCACGGGAGGGCCAGGTGCGAGTCCATCAGGTGGATATCTGTGATCGGCGTGCTTTAGCGCCACTGCTGGAAGGCGTGGATACCGTCTTTCACCTGGCCAGCCTGCACCTCGAGGTCGGTGCGGACCCGGCTGCGTTCGATGCAGTGAACGTACACGCCAGCGCCGACCTCGTGACGCTTGCCGCCGAGCAGGGTGTGCGACGGTTGGTGCACACGAGTAGCGTGGGCGTCTACGGTGATGCAGGGCGTGGTCCTCCACTGAGCGAGGATGCGCCCAAGCATCCCGACTCTCCATACGAGCGTTCCAAGCTCAAGGGCGAGACGGCTGTTATCAGCCGGGCTCACGATGCCGGACTGGAACTGGTTGCGCTTCGACCGGCGTGGGTCTACGGACCGGGCTGCCCTCGCACCGGTAAGCTGCTGCGAGCGCTCCGCAAGGGCCGCTTCTTCTACATCGGGCCGGGCGACAACCGGAGGCATCCACTCTTCATCGACGAGATGATCCACGCCTTCCTCCTCGCTGCCGATGCGCCCGGGCAAGCCGGTGGGATCTACAACATCGCCGGCCCGCGGATCATGCCACTTCGCGAGATGGTCGAGACGTTCGCGAGCGTTGCTCGCGTTCGGCTACCCACGGTGCACGTGCCGACGCCGCTCGGATATGCGGCGGGATGGGCGGCTGAACTCGCCTTTCACGCCGTCAATCGTGAGCCTCCACTGTCTCGGCGCAGCTTGGCTTTTTTTCGCAGCCACAACGCGTGGGACATCTCCGCGGCACAACGCGAGCTGGGTTTCGAGCCCGCCATTGACCTCGAAGAAGGTATCCGGCGGACCCTAACCGGAACCACTGAGCAGCACGCCGTGGTGGCTACGTGACCGGCCCATCGCGGGGAGTGGCCTGAGCATGTGTGGCATCTGTGGGGTCATTGGCGGGGTCATGGAGCGGGAGCGCCCCCAGGTTCAGGCGATGATGAATGCGCTCGCCCACCGGGGCCCGGACGATGCCGACCTCCATGCCGAGCAGGATGCGGTGCTGGGTCATCGCCGACTCACGATCATCGACCTCAACGCCGGCCGGCAGCCCCTCGGCACCGAGGACGGCAGCTGCTGGATCACCTTCAATGGGGAGATCTACAACTACCGGGAGCTTCGTGCGGAGCTCGAGGCTGACGGACATCGTTTCCGCACAGCGAGCGACACGGAGGTGTTGCTCCGGCTGTACCAGCGTGATGGGGAGGGGTGCCTCGCACGGCTGCGCGGCATGTTCGCGTTTGCCATTTGGAACGCCCGGACGGAAACCCTCTTCGCCGCGCGGGACCGCTTCGGGCAGAAGCCGTTCTTCTATGCCGAACGGGGTGGTCGCCTCATCTTCGCGTCCGAGGTGAAGGGACTCCTCGCTCATAGCGACATCGCCGCGGAACCGGAGCCAGTCGCCATCGACTACTATCTTGGGCTTCGGTTCGTGCCTCCACCTCTCACGATGTTCCGTGGCGTTCAGAAGCTGCCGGCCGGGCACTGCCTGACGTGGCATAGAGGAACGCTGACAGTCCGCCCGTACTGGACCCTTCGCTTCGGGCACGAGCCTGCGCGAGCGGAGCGCGATTGGATCGCGGAACTGC
>DATFFX010000050.1:0-10218 GCA_035249825.1 Gemmatimonadales bacterium
GTCCAGGGCAGGGCGGCCCGCCAGCCCGGACCTTCGGGCCGGACGCCGAAAAGGGCGGCGGCCGGAAGAAGGGGAAGAAGGGTAAGCGCTCGATGGTGGACCAAGACGCGGTGCAGGCGAACATCCTGCGCACGCTTCAGGGGATGAAGGGTGGCGTCGGCCGCAAGGGCCGCCGCGCCGACGAGCCTTCCTTCCGCGAGCTCCAGGCCGGCCGTCTCGCGGAGGAGCGGGAAAAGGAAAAGACCCGGATCCGGGTGAACGAGTTCATCTCGGTCTCGGAGCTCGCGACCGCGATGAAGGTCCCCGCGACCCAGATCGTCCAGTTCGCCTTCAAGGAGCTGGGCCTGATGGTCACGGTGAACCAGCGGCTCGACTTCGACCAGATCGAGCTGATCGCCTCCGCGTTCGGCTTCGAGGCGGTGCGGGAGGACGAGTACGCCGCGCAGCCCGAGGAGCAGGTGGAGGAGAGCCCCGAGCAGATGGCCGCGCGTCCGCCGGTGGTCACCATCATGGGTCACGTGGACCACGGCAAGACCTCGCTCCTGGACTACATCCGCAAGGCGAACGTGGTGGCCGGGGAGGCGGGCGGCATCACCCAGCACATCGGCGCCTATCATGTCACGCTGCCGGGCGACCGCAAGATCACCTTCCTCGACACGCCGGGCCACCAGGCGTTCACCGCCATGCGGGCCCGTGGCGCCCAGGTAACCGACATCGTCGTCCTGGTGGTCGCGGCCGACGACCAGGTGATGCCCCAGACGATCGAGGCCATCAGCCACGCGAAGAACGCCGGCGTGCCCATGATCGTCGCCATCAACAAGACCGACTTGCCCTCGGCGAACGTGCCCAAGGTCAAGCAGGACCTGCTGCAGCACAACGTCGTGCTGGAGGAGTTCGGCGGCAACACGCTGGCCGCGGAGATTTCCGCCAAGAAGGGCACCGGGGTGGACACCCTGCTGGAGCAGATCCTGCTCCAAGCCGAGATCCTCGACCTCAAGGCCAACCCCGCGGGGAAGGTCCAGGGCACCGTGCTCGAGGCCACGCTCGATCCCGGCAAGGGCCCGCTGGCCACGATCCTGGTGCAGAAGGGCACCCTCCGGGTCGGCGACAACTTCATCTGCGGCAAGTTCTCCGGCCGGGTGCGCGCGCTCTACGACGAGCGCGGCAAGACGGTGAAGGAGGCCGGTCCCTCCATTCCGGTGCAGATCCTCGGCTTCGAGGGCGTCCCCGCGGCCGGCGACACCTTCGCCGTCGTCACCGACGCGGTGGAAGCGCGCGAGATCGCGCAGAAGCGGCAGCGGCTCGAGCGCGAGGCCCAGAACCGTCGGACCGCGCGTGGCGGCACCCTGGAAGACTTCAGCCGGGCCCTCAAGGAGGGCGAGGTCTCCACGCTCCGCATCATCATCAAGGCGGACCAGGGCGGCCCCGCGGAAGCGCTGGCCGACGCCCTGGCGCAGCTCGGCACCGGCGAGGTGCGGGTGGACGTCGTCCACCGCGGCGTCGGCGCGATCACCGAGAGCGACATCCTGCTGGCCAAAGCTTCCGGGGCCATTGTGCTCGGCTTCCACGTTCGCCCGGACTCGAACGCCAGGGCAGCCGCGGAGCGGGAACAAGTGGACGTGCGCACCTACCGCATCATCTACGAGGCGGTCGAGGACGTCCGTAACGCGCTCGAGGGCCTGCTCAAGCCCGAGGAGCGGGAAACCGTTCTGGGCGAAGCGGAAGTGCTCCAGCTGTTCAAGGTCAGCAAGGTCGGGACGATTGCCGGCTGTATCGTGCGCAGCGGTACCGTGCAGCGTACCGGCAGAGCTCGGGTGGTGAGAGATGGTACTACGGTCTACACCGGTGCCCTCTCCAGTCTCAAGCGCTTCAAGGACGACGTGCGTGAGGTTCGCGAAGGACTCGAGTGTGGTATCGGGATCGAAAACTTCAACGATCTTAAACCGGGCGACCGGATCGAATCCTTCAGGATGGAAGAGATCAAGCGCACGTTGGCACCCGCGGCGTCGGGCGCTGCCGGGTAAAGGGAGGGCTGCTGGCTATTGGCTGTTGGCTATTCCGTAACCGCGGGAGCTAATAGCTCATAGCTCATAGCCAATAGCTATGTACCTCGCCATCGCCACCTGGGACCTGCACCTTCCTGCGTGTCACTCACTCAAGGAGAAGCGAAGCGTCCTGAAGCCGCTCACCACGGCACTCCGCCGCACGCTGAACGTCTCCGTGGCGGAGACTGGACAACAGGACTTTTGGCAACGGGCCGAGATCGCCTGTGCGGTGGTCGGTAGTGACAAGTCGGTGGTGGACGAGATTCTTCGTTCGGCTGATCGGATGGTGGAAGAGGCTGATGGGGTGCGCATTCTCGACACGACGACGGTGTTTCGATGAAAAGCTCGTCCCGCCGGCCGGAACAGGTCGCCGAAACGCTTAGACAGGTCATTACGGACGCCCTTGTCCGCGAGGTCCGTGATCCTCGGGTTGGCTTCGTCACCGTCACTGGGCTGCTGGTGACGAACGACTTGTCTCACGCCCGGGTGCTGGTCAGTGTGCCCGGTGAAGAGGCAGAGAAGACCAGGGCGATGGAGGGCTTGCACAGCGCAGCCGGATTTCTGCGCTCGCGGGCGGCCCGGGCGCTCACGACCCGCTCGGTGCCGGAGCTCCACTTCGAGCTCGATCGCGGACTCGAGCATGCCGCTCGCATCAGCGAGCTCCTGAACGATATTCGGCGGGAGGGGCAGGACTGATCGGGGCGGTACTGGTGGACAAGCCGCCCGTGCTGACTTCTCACGACGTTGTGCAACGGGTGCGGCGCTCGCTCGGAATTCGAGCCGCCGGCCATACAGGGACCCTGGACCCGTTTGCCACTGGATTACTCGTGGTGCTGGTGGGACGGGCAACCCGGCTGGCCCGCTTCGTGGAAGGCCAGCCCAAGACTTACCTCGCTGCGGCAAGGCTCGGCATCCGTACCGACACCGATGATCTTACGGGCCGTATCCTGGAGACTTCTGCAACTGCGGGGTCGATTGATGCTGGTCTGATAAGACAGGTCCTGGCAGGTTTGGTCGGAACTCGGCTTCAGCGCCCGCCAGACTATTCGGCCAAGCATGTGGGTGGTGAGCGTAGCTACCAGAAGGCCCGGCGTGGTGAGTCGGTCCAGCTGGCCGAGGTGAGCGTCACCGTACACTGGATCGAAGTGGTAGAGTGCCTGCCGCCGATGGTCACTTTTCGAGCGGCAGTTGGTTCCGGCACTTACCTTCGCGCACTGGCCCGCGATCTCGGTGACCAACTCGGGGTAGGGGCACACCTGACGAGTCTGCGACGCGAGGCCATTGGTGCTCTTCGGGTTGAGGACGCTACGTCACTCGATAACCTGGGCCCCTCGGCGCTCGTTCCGGCGCGTGACGTCTTGCCACACCTGCCCCATGTCGAGCTGGACGAAGCGGCACGCACCGCGGTGATGCATGGCAGGGCGGTGGAGGACAGCGGGGAAGCGGGGAAGCGGGGAAGCGGGACATTCGTTGGATTGCTCATGAACGGGGAGCTGGTCGCGGTGGCGAAGGCGGAAGACGGCTGGCTCCACCCCACGGTCGTTCTGGGAACACCGTGACCGACCAGTTTACCCGCCTACCCGCTTACCCGCTTCCCCCGCTGCCGAATGGCAGCACCGTCACGGTCGGATCGTTTGACGGCGTGCATCGGGGGCATCAGGCCGTGCTTCAGGAGATCGACCGTCGTGCCCGCGCAGCCGGCCGTGCGAGTGTGCTCGTCACCTTCGATCCTCACCCGCTCGAGGTGGTGAACCCCGATGCCGCGCCTGCGCTTCTCACTACCGGACCCGAGCGGCTGGAGATTCTGGCGCTCTCCCCGCTGGACTACCTGCTCCTGATCCGGTTCGATCGACATCTGGCGAGTTTGACGCCGGAGGAGTTCGTCCAGCAGGTTCTCGTCGATCGCTGCGCCGTCCGGGAGCTGGTCATCGGGCACGATCATGGCTTTGGCCGTGGCCGCAGTGGAGACGTGGAAACGCTGCGCCGGCTGGGGGGAGCGCACGGATTTGAGGTGGATGTCGTTCCGCCGGTGGACTTCGGCGGTCAGCATGTCTCCAGCAGCCGCATCCGGCGGGCCGTAGCTGGCGGAGACCTGACAAGCGCCGCCGCAATGTTGGGCCGGCGGTATGGTGTGGTAGGTCTGGTGGGAGAGGGCGAGCGGCGAGGCCGGCTGCTCGGAGTGCCCACGATCAACCTGGGCGGGCTCTCCTCCCGAAAGCTGCTGCCACCTGACGGCGTGTATGCGGTGCGCGTCGAGTGGCGGGGTGGAAGCGCCGGGGGGATGATGAACCAGGGCCCCAGACCTACCTTTCAGGATGGTCGGCGGGTCCTCGAAGCACATATTTTTGATTTCGATGGCAATCTGTACGGAGAATGGGTGCGCATCGAATGGATCGAGCGTCTGCGTGACATCGAGCGCTTTGGCTCGATCGACCGCTTGCAGCAGCAGTTGGAGCGCGACCGGATCCGAGCTATGGCCGTTCTCGCGGCCGCCCGGATCGGCGCCTAGCCGGATCACCCACGCCTGAGTATTCACTGAACGATGTCTATTCGAACACGCCTCCTGTTGATCGCCGGGCTCATCGCGCTGAGCATCTTCTATCTCGTGCCTCGGAACGTCACTCTGCGGGAGCGGGATACCGAGAGCGGGGTTATGACCGACCGCACCGAGAAGCGGGTGCCTTTGAAGCTGGGCCTCGATCTTCAGGGCGGAATGCACCTCGCGCTCGAGCTCGACCAGTCCCGGCAGGTCTCGGCCGATCCCAAACGGGATCTGCAGCTCGCCCTTACCGTCCTGCGCAAGCGGATTGACGAGTTTGGCGTAACCGAGCCTTTGATCCAGCAGGTGGGTAGCGACCGTATTGTCGTCGAGCTCGCCGGCATCAAGGATCCGGCCCGGGCCAAGGCGATCGTCCAGCGCAGCGCCTTTCTGGAATTCAAGATTACCGATGAGACCAGAGCGCTGGAGAAGGCCCTCCCCGCCATGGACCGGACCCTCCGGAATCTTGGCATCAAGGCAGAAGGCACCCCGACCCAACCCTCCGCGGTGCAGCAGTTGCTCGGTGGTGACAGCGCAAAGGCTGCGGCCAACGACAGCACCGCCGTGGGGAAGGATACCGCCCGGGCGAAGGACACCGCTGCGACGAAGGACAGCGCGGCGACTGCCGATACCGGCGCGGTCGTCGGCGGGGTGCTCAGCGGTCTCATACAACCCTCCAGTGCCACCGGCGCGGGCGGCACTCCCGGCGAGTATGTGGTACCTGAAACCGCTTTTCCCCGGGTGGACAGCTTGTTGAACATCCCGGCCGTCGCTCGCCAACTCCCCAGGGGGATAGTCCTGCGCTGGAGCTCGACCCCCACGAGTGTCGGGGTAGAACCGGTGCGGTTCTTGTACGCGCTGAACGAGAAGAGCATCATAACCGGTAGCAACCTGGTTGACGCTCAGGCCCAACTCGATCCGCTCACCAATGGGCCCATCGTCACCTTCGAGCTCGATCGACGTGGTGGCCGAACCTTCGGCGAGGAAACCGGCCGGCACGTGGGCGACTACATGGCCATTCTGCTCGATGGACGGGTCCAGGGCCGCCCTCCCGTGATTCAGAGCCGGATCGGGCGTAACGGACAGATCACTCTTGCCGGCCGCACGCTCCAGGAGGCACAGGACCTGGCGCTCACCCTCAAGGCGGGGGCATTGCCGATTCCTCTCAAGATCGTCGAGGAACGGCAGGTAGGCCCCACGCTGGGAGAGGACGCGGTGCGCTCCGGCATCATCGCGGGGATCATCGGGACCTTGTTCGTCATAGCGGTAATGGTTCTCTACTACCGCACCGCCGGGGTCCTTGCTGTGGTGGCACTGGGTCTGTACGTGTTGCTGACGCTCGGCGCCCTGGCCATGCTCGATGCCACCCTCACCCTGCCGGGGCTGGCGGGACTGGTGCTCTCCATCGGCATCGCGGTGGATGCCAACGTGCTCATCTTCGAGCGGATCCGGGAGGAGCTTGCCGCAGGAAAGACCGTGTCGCTCTCGATCGACGAGGGGTTCAAGCACGCGATGAGCGCCATCGTCGACTCCAACGTCACCACTGTTCTGACGGGTCTCTTTCTCTTTCAGTTCGGGACCGGTCCGGTCAAGGGCTTTGCCGTGACTCTGATCCTCGGCATCATCGCTTCCATGATCAGCGCGATCTTCGTGACCCGCACCCTCTTCATCCTCTGGCTGAATCGCAAGCCGGCGATGGCCACCCTGAGCATCTGACCATGAGACTCTTCGCCAACGCGAACTACGATTTTCTTCGCCGCCGCCGCATTGCGTATCTGATTACGCTCGTGCTCACCGTGCCGGGACTGCTCCTGGTCCTGTTCCGGGGCTTGAACTACAGTGTCGAGTTCACCGGAGGCACGCTGATGCAAATCGAAAGTCAGAAGCCGGTGGACGTCGGCGCAGTTCGGAATGCGCTGGCCCAGCAAGGCATCGAAGGAGCCGAGATTCAGACATTCGGCTCTGAGCGGGAGATGGTGATCCGGGCTCGGGTGGCAAAGGAGGGCACCGACGCAGATGACACCCAGGCCACCGGCGCTGCACTGCGGCAGGCGCTGGATGGGGTGCTTGGCAGTGGCAGCTACACGGTGCTTCGTACTGAGGCAGTCGGCCCCAAAGTCGGCGGCGAGCTGCGGGAGAAGGCCCTGATGGCCATTCTGCTGTCGTTCGTAGCCGTGCTCATCTATCTGGCTTACCGTTTCGAGTGGCGCTTCGGCGTCGCGGCCGTGATCGCGACGGCGCACGATATCCTGGCCAGCATCGCCTTCATCGGGCTGGTTCGGCTGGAGGTGAGCCTCTTCGTCGTGGCCGGCCTGATGACGATCATCGGCTACTCCCTCAACGATACGATCGTGATCTTCGACCGGATCCGGGAGAATCTGCACCTTCGTAAACGCGAGCACTTTGAAGATATCCTGAACCGCTCCATCAATGAGACGCTGCCGCGGACAGTCTTTACCGGGAGCACGGCACTCGGCAGCCTCCTGGCCCTCGCGATCCTGGGCGGAGACGTCGTCCGGCCGTTCGCTCTCCTCATGCTGTTCGGCGTGATCGTGGGAACGTTTTCGTCGATCTTCATCGCCGCGCCTGCGCTGCTCGAGATCGAGAAGCGTTGGCCCGGGCCCGCGGCCCGCGGGCACCTGACTCCAAAGGCTCCTGCAGCGCCGGCACGTAAACCGCAGCCTGTGGCTCGATAGGGCCGAGAAGACGGAGCGACGGAAAGGCCAGTCGAAGAGTGGCGAGCCATTGTTTCCGCCGCTCCGTCTTCTCCGTCCTCTCCACGCTCTCCGTCTATGTTAATCGACTCCCACTGTCACCTGACGGATCCGGCATACGCCCTGGACCACGGCGCGGTACTGGAGCGAGCGTGGGCGGCCGGGGTCTCCCATGTGGTGGTAGTCGGAGAATCGCGGGTCAGCGCGGACCGTGCGCTCGAGCTGATCGAAGGCGAGCCTCGACTGGTCGCGACCGCCGGTCTCCATCCTCATGACGCCGGCGAATGGGACGCGATCACCGAGAGCTGGCTTCGCCGCCTGGTGCGTAATCCGCGCGTGGTCGCAGTGGGGGAGACAGGCCTGGATTATCATTACGATCACTCTCCCAGGGCGGCTCAGCGTCTGGCATTCGAGTCCCAGCTCACTATCGCAGCCCAAATCGGGAAGCCGGTGGTGATCCACGCCCGGGAAGCGGATGAGGACGTCGCCGCAATTCTGGACCAACACCCGCATGTCACCGCCATCCTTCACTCGTTCAGCAGCGGAATGGGGCTCTTGCGAGCGAGCCTGGTACACAGCCACTATGTGTCGTTCAGCGGAATGGTGACTTTCAAGAACTGGCATCTCGACGAGGCTATCCGCGAGACGCCGCTGGACCGGCTGTTGCTCGAAACCGATGGCCCGTATCTGGCCCCGGTTCCTCATCGCGGAAAACGGAATGAGCCGGCCTTCGTTCGGCATGTGGCCGAGCAGGTCGCCGCGGTGCGAGGGATCCCGACCAACGAACTCATCTCGATCACCGGCCAGAATGCGCGGCGGGTGTTTCAACTTCAGTAGGAAGTAGGAAGTGAAAGGTCACTTCTCACGGAAGGCACAGCTGTGAGCAACGTACCGTCCGACATTGCCATCGCACAGGCCGCCAGCCTCCGCCCGATCGCGGACGTGGCCGCAGAGGTTGGCCTCGGTCCCGAGGAGATCCTTCCGTATGGACGGTACAAGGCCAAGATCAGCGCCGAGGCTATTGCCCGGCGTAAACCCCGTGGACGGCTCGTCCTCGTAACCGGGATCAACCCCACTCCCGCAGGCGAGGGCAAGAGCACGGTGACCGTGGGCGCGGCCCAGGCGCTGCGGCGTCTGGGCAAGAAAGTGGTGGTCTGCATTCGCGAGCCGAGCTTGGGTCCGGTCTTCGGGGTGAAGGGGGGTGCTGCGGGCGGAGGCTACGCGCAGGTGGTACCGATGGATGAAATCAACCTGCACTTTACCGGTGACTTTCACGCCATTACCTCGGCTCACAACCTGCTCTCAGCGCTGTTGGACAATCATCTGCACCAGGGAAATTCGTTGGGTCTGGATCCACGGCGCATAACCTGGCCCAGGACCATGGATATGAATGATCGGTCGTTACGCTCGATGGTGATCAGTCTGGGGGGGATCAACGCCGGGCCGGTACGAGAGGATCGTTTCGTCATCGTCCCCGGGAGCGAGATCATGGCCATTCTGGCGCTCGCCACCGACCTCACGGACCTGGAGCAGCGCATCGCACGAATCATCGTGGGGCTTACCCGGGACCGGAAGCCGGTTACCGCTGCTGATCTCAAAGCCTCCGGCGCCATGACGCTTCTGTTGAAGGATGCAATTCTTCCCAATCTCGTCCAGACCCTGGAAGGGGGGCCGGCACTGGTGCACTGCGGGCCCTTCGGTAACATCGCACATGGGTGTAATTCGATCGTCGCTACCCGGCTGGGGCTCTCATTGGGCGACATCGTCCTCACCGAGGCCGGGTTCGGTGCGGACCTGGGTGCGGAGAAATTCTTCGATATCAAGGCCCGCTTCGGGAACCTCAAGCCGGAGGCGGCGATCGTGGTGGCAACCGTACGCGCGCTCAAAATGAACGGCGGAGTGAAAAAAGATGCCCTCGGCAAGGAGGATGTTGCGGCCCTGAAGCGCGGGATCGTGAACCTGGAAGCCCACGTAAGAAACGTGCAGAAGTTCGGGGTTCCTGTGGTGGTCGGGTTGAACCGGTTCACCTCCGATACCGATGAAGAGCTCCGCACGGTCCTGGACACGGCCCGAAGTTGGGGCGCCCGGGCAGCACTGAGTGACGTATGGGCGAAGGGTGGTGAAGGCGGCGAGGCGGTCGCGCGGGAAGTGTTGGCGGTGCTGGAGGAAAAGAAGGCGGCTTTCAAGCCACTCTACGACGTCGCGAAACCCATCAAGGAAAAGATCGAGACCATTGCCCGGGAGATTTACGGCGCCGCCGGGGTGGACTACACGGCGGCAGCCGAGAAGAACATCAGCCAGTGCGAAGCCATGGGACTGGGCCAGACGCCGGTCTGCATTGCAAAAACGCAGTATTCCTTCTCCGACGATCCTGCCAAGCTGGGCCGGCCGGCCGGGTTTCGGATCACCATTCGAGACGTCTACCCATCTGCCGGTGCGGGCTTCGTGGTCGCTCTTGCGGGTGACATCATGACTATGCCGGGCCTCCCCAAGGTTCCGGCTGCTGAATCGATCCGGGTGTTGGCAGATGGCACTATCGAGGGACTCTTCTAATGCCACTCGATTTCGTCTCTACGTCACGCGCTCCCAAGGCGATCGGGCCGTACAGCCAGGCGGTGCAGGCCAATGGCTTTCTCTTTACGGCAGGTCAGGTTGCGCTCGATCCCGATAAGGGTGAACTGGTGGCCGGGGGTATCAGCGAGCAGACCACCCGGGCGCTCGAGAATCTTCGCGCGATACTTTCCGCTGCCGGTAGCGACTTCTCGCACGTGATCAAAACCACGGTTTTCCTGGTGGACATGGCCGATTTCGGCGCCATGAATGAGGTGTATTCGCGCGCCTTTGGCGATCATCGGCCGGCGCGTTCGACAGTAGCGGTCGCTGCGCTGCCGCGGGGGGCCCGGGTGGAGATCGCGGTGGT
>DATFFX010000051.1:0-11046 GCA_035249825.1 Gemmatimonadales bacterium
CAGGAAGCCAAGCAGGACGGCTCCCAGGACACCGACGGTGCCCGAGATCAGCTCGGCAAAGAACCCGGGAAGCCACCCGACGAGTGAGGTGGCCAGGCCTCTTTCCCCTATATCCAGGTCCAGATCGGTGCGGCTTACACCCGTGAGAACCCCGATCATATAGGGCAGGAGCAGGCTCAAGCCTACGATCAGGATGGCCGATCGCTTCATGTCCAGCTTTCCGAGGCGATCGAAGCCTGCCAGCGCCAAGCCGAGACCGAGCAGCGGGATCCCGACCGCACCCGCACCGAGCATGCGCCAGAGCCCCTGGCCGACGTATCTCCCGACGGGGCCGGTGAGCGGAATAGGGAGGAAGGTCAACCCGACAAACAGCCCGAGCACGAGCGCGGTTATGGCGCCGAGTCTCCGGCGGGAGTCGGTACTCATGCGTGGCCTGCCCTGAGCGCAGCGAACGGGACCGCCGTCAGCGTCACCCGCCGCTCCTGGAACTGCGGCAGCACCGGATAGGCGTCGAGCCGGGCAGCGTCCCGCACATCATTCTCGAAGCCCAGCTTGAGAAGCTCCCGGCCCGACCGGCTGGTTCGGAGAGGCCTCAGCCAATCCTCACCGTAGCGACGAACCAGGGCGACACTGGCAAGTGCAGCATCATTGAGCCCGCGTGGAAATTTGGTCCCGCCCAGAATTGCAGCCGCGAGCCGGCCGGCACAGTAGGCGTCATCGAGTGCAAAGGCTCCATTCCTGCCGGCGCATACGATCAGGATCGGTTGACTTTCGCCGAGCGCCTCGCGGCCCCGCTCAGCTGCCAGGCTGAGGTTTGCCGCCGCCACCGGGTACACGGTCCCGGCGCCCTGGCAGGAGAGGAGTGCCCTGCTGCCGTTGCTCGTCGTCAAGATCAACGTTTTGCCGCGGACGAGTTCCTCTCGCATTTCCAGTGGGCTGTTGCCGAGGTGAAACCCTGGAATGCGCACGCATTGTCGCTCACCCGCAAGCAGCACGTCGGCGCTGGAAATGGTCTGGGCCAGCCGCAGGGCTTCTTCGGTGGATGCGACGGGGATGACGGCCTTCGCACCATGGTGCATGGCAGCGCACAGGGCCGTGGTGGCGCGGAGAATGTCGATCACGAACACCGTCTTGCGCTGCACGTCGGGCTGACTCAGCCCGGCAGGAGTGAAAGCGACGTCGATTCTCATGTCTCTGGCCGAAGCAAATGCGATTGCCGGTCCAGGAACTTTGTGTCGATCTGGCCGGACACGAAATCGGGATGCCGGATGACCCGCGCGAGAAATGGAATCGTGGTCGTCACACCCTCGAGAATGAAGCTGTCGAGCGCCTGACCCATGCGGCTGAGGGCTTCTTCCCGCTGATTGCCGTGCACGATCACCTTGGCCAGCAGCGAATCGTAGTAGGGCGGCACCGTGTATCCCGCGTAGACGTGGGTGTCCACCCGCACACCCGGCCCGCCCGGGGGGTGGTACGCGGTGATGAGACCAGGGCTCGGCTGGAAGTTCCGATACGGATCTTCGGCGTTGATGCGGCACTCGATGGCGTGCCCCCGCAGCCGTCGGCCATCGCCCTGAAAGCTGACGGGGTCCCCGGCAGCTACCCGGATCTGTTCCTTCACGATATCGAAGCTGGTCACCATCTCGGTGACGGGATGCTCGACCTGAATCCTGGTGTTCATCTCCATGAAGTAAAAGTTGCCCTCTGGGTCGAGCAAAAACTCGATGGTGCCGGCGCCGCTGTAACCGATGTTCGACGCCAGTGCCACCGCCGCCTGCCCCATGCGCCCTCGAAGCAGGTCGTTGAGGGCCGGGCTGGGACTCTCCTCGATCAGCTTTTGGTGGCGGCGTTGGACCGAGCAGTCCCGCTCGCCCATGTGCACTACCTTGCCATGGTTGTCGCCCATGACCTGAATCTCGACATGACGTGGGTGCTCCAGATACTTCTCCACGTACACAGAGCCGTTTCCGAATGCCGCCAACGCCTCGTTCTGTGCCAGACCGAAAAGCTGGGGGAACTGATCCGGGTCATGTGCGATGCGCATGCCTTTCCCGCCCCCGCCCGCCGTCGCCTTGATGATGACCGGAAAGCCGATCTCGGTGGCCGCTGCCATCGCCTCATCCACGTCTTCGATAGTGCCTGGCGTCCCCGGTACCGTGGGCACTCCCGCCTCGTGCGCCAGCCGCCGCGCCGTGGCCTTGTCGCCCATCTGCCGGATCTGGTCTCCGGTCGGCCCAATGAACGTGATGTTGGAGGCCTTGCAGATGTCGGCGAACTCGGCGTTTTCGGCCAGGAATCCGTAGCCCGGGTGGATAGCATCGGCGCCGGTGATTTCCGCAGCGGCGATGATGTTGGGAATCTTCAGGTAGGAACTCCGGCCTGGTGCCGGGCCGATGCAAACATCATCATCGGCAAACCTCACGTGAAGCGACTCGCGGTCTGCTTCACTGTACACGGCGACCGTCTCGACACCCAGCTCGCGGCATGCGCGAATGACCCGCAGGGCGATCTCCCCACGGTTGGCTATGAGGACCTTCTTAAACATGCGCCAACCGGAGCGGCGCCAGCCTCGCCTCCGGGTACCAGCGAGAGCCGCGCCGGCGGGGGGCTCGGTAGGCGAGCAGCACCTTCCTGAGCATTAAGGCGTCAGATCCAGCGGCTGAGACTTCGCCGAATCACTGGACTGCTCAGTGAACGTGTGATCGGAGGCCGAGTCCACGCCTGAGACTCGCAGCGCGAACTCGTTCGGGTTGGTGGAGTAAAACAGAGCGCTCTCGTAGGAGATTGCCCCTTCCTTGTACCACGTCATCAGCGACTGATCGAACGTCTGCATGCCGTAGGACACCGCACCACCCGCGATCAAGTCCGGGATGTGGAGGGCCTTCTCTATGTCCCGGATGTTGTCGGCTACGGTGGCCGTATTGATCAGCACCTCGGCAGCCGGAACCCGGCCCCGACCATCGGCACGGGGGACCAGCCGCAGTGACACGATCGCCTGCAGCGCCGTCGACAGCAGCATTCGGACTTCGTGGTGCTGATGAGGTGGATAGAACGACAGGATGCGGCTGATGGTCTGGGTCGCGTCGGTGGTGTGCAAAGTGGAGAATACGAGATGGCCGGTATCCGCCGCCTTGAGAGCGGTATCCAGGGTCTCCACGTCACGAATCTCGCCCACCAGGATCACATCCGGGTCCTGGCGGAGGACGTGCCGCAACGCCGACCCGAAGGAGAGGGTGTCGTTGCCGACTTCCCGCTGAGAGATGTTGGAGTGCACGTCTCGGTGGAGAAACTCGATGGGATCCTCGATCGTGATCACGTTCACTCTGCGGTTCTGGTTCACGTGATTGATCATTGACGCCAGCGCCGTCGATTTCCCGGACCCTGTGATCCCGGTGATCAGTACCAGGCCGCGCGGCCGTAGAGAAATATCCTCCAGGATGGCCGGCAGATGGAGCTCGCGCACCGTCTTCACTTCATAAGGTATGGCGCGAAACGCGAAGGCGAGGGTACCCCGCTGCTGATAGATGTTGGTCCGAAACCGGCCGACCCCGGGTACTCCGATGGCGAAATCCGCCTCTTTCTTTTCCGAAAACTCCTTGACCTGCCTCGGAGTCATGATCTGCTCCGCCAACAACTTCAAGTCCTCTGGCTTGACGGGAGGCATCTCCAGGCTTTGCAGCTCGCCATTGAGGCGGACCGTTGGAGGGCGCCCGACTTTCAGTAGCAGGTCGGATGCATTTTTCTGGACCATCTGGCCGATGGTCTGCTTGAAGTTGAACGTCGAGGTAGGCGCGGCCTTCGCCTCAGCCATTCGGGTCTACCCGGAAAAGCACCTGGCCGAACTCGACGGGCTGGGCATCCTCGACGTTGATCTCTCGGATCACGCCGGTAATCTCGGCTTCGATCTCGTTCATGATCTTCATCGCTTCGATGATGCAGACGGTCTGACCGGCGGTGACACGGTTGCCGACCTTGATATAGGGTTCCGCGCCAGGCTCAGGGGCCATGTAGAATGTGCCTACCATCGGCGATCGGATCTCCTTGAGGTTCGCGGCAGGTGCCGCGGAGCGGGCTGCAGCCTCCTGTCGTCCCTGATCGGCCCCGCCGGCCGACAGCGGCAGCGAAACCGGCATCGGCATGGCCACTGGCGTCACCGGTGCCGCTGAGGTACGAGTGATGACGACCCCGGTGCCGAACCAGCCCTTTACCTCGATCGAGCCGATCTCCGGGGAGTCGCGTAGGAGCTGTGCCAGCCGCTTGACGTCTCTGAGGTCGATCGATCGCAGCCCCGGGACGGTTTGCAGCAACTCGGCGAGTTGCTGCATCTCCTGGGGGCTCATACGCGGGTCAGGTACTTGTCTTCGCGACGGTCTACCCGAATCACCTGACCCTCCTCGATGAATAGAGGAACCTGCACGGTGGCACCGGTTTCCAGCGTAGCCGGCTTGGTCCCGCCGGTAGCGGTGTCCCCACGGACGCCAGGGGCTGTGCGCGTCACGGTCAGCTCGACAAAGGATGGAAGCTCGACGGTGATGACCCGGTCGTTATGGACGAGGCCCTCGCATTCCATTCCCTCTTTCAGGTACTTGAGCTGGTCGGCGCCGATCAACTCATCCGTCAGCATGATATCATCGAATGTCTGCTGATCCATGAAATGGTAGAAGTGGCCGTCCCCATAGGAAAACTGGATTGGACGCCGCTCGAGCCTTACCTCCTGCACCCGCTCACCGGCATTGTACGTCCGGTCGATCACCGCACCAGTACGGATGTTCTTGAGCTTGGTGCGCACGAACGCCCCACCCTTGCCGGGCTTTACGTGCTGGAAGTACACGAGCTGAAACAACTGGTTATCGATCTCGAGTACGAGACCGTTTCTGAAGTCGGCCGTAGAAGCCATGTTGAAGTCTCGAGTCTCTAGTCTCTAGTCGCCAGACGCCAGTCGCCAGTCGCCAGCCGATGCGTAGAACCTTCCCAGTTATCTCCGGCCTCGCAGCCTGGCGTCTGGCGTCTGACGTCTGGCGTCTGGCGTCTGGCGTCTGGCGTCTGGCGACTTCCTATACCAGTTCCAGCAACTCCGTCCGCCCGTCCGAAAGGCATTCGGTACGTTCCGATCCCAGGAACACATCGTCCTCCAGGCGGACCCCGCCCCAGCCCGGAAAATAGATGCCCGGCTCCACGGTCACCACGGCATTCGGGGGGAGAGGCGTGTCCGATGTCGGGGCGAGCCGGGGCGCCTCGTGTACCTCGAGCCCCAATCCATGGCCCAGCGAATGGCCGAACGCCTCTCCGAAGCCACGCGCCGCAATGACATCACGGGCCAACGCATCACCCTCTCGTGCGGGCATTCCTGGGCGCAGATGCTCGATAGCCCGGCGCTGAGCCGTTTGCACCAGCTCATGGACGGTGCGCTGACGGTCGTCGGCCTGGGCGCCGACTACGACGGTTCGGGTGAGGTCGGCGCAGTATCCATCCACCTGCGCGCCGAAGTCAAGCAGCAGCAGTTCGCCGACCCCAACCATCCTGTCACTGGTACGCGCATGAGGCAGAGCAGAACGAGGGCCGGACGCAACGATGGTCGGGAACGGGTGCCACTCGCTGCCCCGGCGCCGCAGCGCGCTCTCGAGCGCGGCACCAATCTCACGCTCTGTCTGCCCGGGCCTGATGCCGGGCAGTACCTCAGCGAGTGCCGCCTGCGCCAGCCCTGCCGCTGCACGGATCGCCGCAACCTCCTCCGGAGCCTTGACCACTCTGAGGCGCTCCACCAATTCCGCTACCGGTACTACTCGTCCGCGAGTAAGGCTGCTGACACGCTCTGCGTCTCTGACGGTCAGGGAGTGCGATTCGATCCCCAGACTCGCCATGGACCGTGCGTTGATGACCCGGCCCAGTCGTTCCCAGACGCTCCGCTGATCGATCTCGACCTGTGCGGCGGCGCCGACCTCGGATGGCGCCTGAGAAGCGTACCGGAAGTCCGAGATCAGGATGACGGTATCGGCCCGAACCAGCAGCAGAGCGGCTGAGCCCGTGAAGCCGGTCAGGTATCGTATGTTCGGCAGGTGCGTGACCAGTAACCCATCCAGCCCATCCGCTTCCGCAGCAGCCCTGAGAGCGGCCTGCCTCTCCAGCCGCCGGTCAGGCGGCACGCAGCCGGCCGATGAGAGCCTGGAGGGCCAGAATGTAGCTCTGCTCGCCGAAACCGGTCACCATACCGAGGGCCAAATCAGCGATGACCGAGTGCCGCCGTTCCGGCTCACGGGCGAAGATATTCGACAGATGCAGCTCTACGAACGGGATCCGCACCGCGAGCAGCGCATCGCGCAGTGCCAGGCTCGAGTGTGTCAGTGCGGCGGCATTGATCAATGCGCCATCGGCCGTGCCCTGGAGGCTCTGAACGGCCTCGACCAGGGCGCCTTCGTGGTTGGATTGAAACCACTGGATTTCCACGTCCAGCTGCCGGGCGGAGTCGCGCACCAGCGCCTCGATCTCCGCCAGACTGGTTCGGCCGTAGATCTCCGGCTCCCGCTGCCCCAGGAGGTTGAGATTGGGGCCATTGAGCACCGCGATGCGCATTCAGCGCTTCAGATTCTGCAACCAGGACTGGAATTGGTCGAGGTCGTCTTTACCTGGCTCCGAATTGTCGGGCGGCACAGCGGTCGATCCGCCGGACGCCGACTTGAAGAAATCATCGAAAGACACCGCCGCATGGGACTGCTCGCCCGAGGGAATGGCGGGCGGTGCTAGCGAGCTCCCTTCCCCATAGCTCGCCCCGACGGCGTCTGTATCGGTATCAGCGGGTGCGCCTGCAGTGGTGGCGCGGGTAGCGGGACGATCCCCCGTGTCGGTGTCACTCGAAAGGCCTGCAGATAAGAGCGCGTGAAAAAAGGCGGCGACCGACTGTCCCTTGGTGTCTCGGGCGTTATACGATTGGGGTTTGGCCGGCTGCTCCGCCAGGGCGGTCTCTAGTTCCATGATTCGCGATGCGAAGCGGGGATCTCCCCCGTTGCGTCGCACGAGCTCGCGATAAACTCGAAGAGCATCCGCGGATTCGCCCGCTCGCACGAGGGCCTCGGCCATGCTCTCCGTGAGCACGAATTCCGGATCCTTCGGTAGTTGGGTAACCCCACGTTCCTGGTAACTCGTCTTAGGCGGCTTCGGTGGAGCGGTTTCTGCATGCGAAGCCAGCCGTTCCGCGAGAGACTTGAAATCCTCCGAGGCGTCTGGAACCCTGAATTCCGAGTCATCGGACGGCTCCAGCACCACCTCTTCACTGGTTTCGACGCCGAGCCCTCCCGTCGCTTCCAACGGTGGCTGGAACTCGGCGCTGATCAGCCCAGGCAGCGGATGCAGAGTTCCTTCCTCCGGAGCGGGCTCCTCGACCCCGAGTGGAGCCGCCATCTCCGCCGTCGCAGGCTCGAGTGCAGGCTCTGGCTGGGGTTCAGGCTCCGCAATACTTACCGGATCGGTTCGCGTCTCGGATGGCGGCTCGGGCTCGGCCACTTCCTCCCGACTCATGTCCGGTGTCTCGATCGCTACTGGAGGCTCCGGAACAGGATTCTCTCCCTCGGCGGTTGCTTCGGCCGCCTCGGGTGAGAGATCTATCATCTCGAGCACTGGAGCAGGAGCTGGCGGCTCGGCCGAAACGAGACTTGCAGCCTGGCTCTCTTTTGCCGCCTCCACTCGGCGCAGCTGTTCCCCGGCCTCTTCATTGCTGCGATCTACCGCTACCAGGCGGCGCAACCAGCCTTCCGCCTCGGCATAGCGTTCCAGCCGTTCGTTTATGTCGGCGAGAGACTTGAGGGCGATCACATTCTCATCGTCGAGCCGCAGCACGTGGGCAAAGGCGGCTTCTGCCGAAGGGAGATCGCCGAGGTCCTGATGACAACGGCCGAGGACGATGCTCGCTGGGATGTAGTTGGGGTGCAGTTCCAGGCCGGCCGTTAGCAGCTCGAGAGCTCGAGCGAAATCTCCGTTTTTTCGATGCACCTCTGCGAGTGGCGCGAAGGTGAGTCCGTGAGGATTCTCGGCGTACCGGCGCTCCAGTTTTTCGATTTCGCTAGTGGCCATTGGATCCGGTATTCGGAGTCAATCTTGCTCTGGGAACAAACGATATGCGCGCTCGGGGAGTAGGCTGAGAGTAGTGGCCGACCCCCGGCGTGTCAACTGCTAACCGGAATGGCGCCTTGAGGTTCTGCGACAGCCGGCTTAAGCTTCCGGCTCTCGGAATCACACGGGTTGGAGTCCCGAAATCTCTATGATGCAAGCTTTCAGAAATGCGGCGAAACCCATTATGGTGGTCGTCGCCATCACGTTTTTTGCCTGGCTGGTCTTCGACCTCAGCGGGATCACCGGCGGTACCGGCCTGCTCACGAATACGTCGGTAGGCAAGGTGAACGGCCAGAGTATCGACGCTCGCACCTATCAAACGATCGTGCAGCAGTCGATCGATGCGCGGCAGCAGCAGACCGCGGGCAATCTCGGCCTCGAGGATTACGAGCAGGTGCGGGATCAGGTCTGGGAACAGATCGTCCAGAACCGTGTCCTAGAGACCGAGTACCGCCGGCGGGGTATCACGGTCACCGAAGACGAGATTGTTCAGGCCATCCGGAACTCACCACTGGCAGAGTTCCAGAATGTCCCCGAGTTCCAGACCGATAGTCAGTTCGATTTGGCCAAGTACCAGCGTTGGCTCACGTCGAGCGTGGCGCAGCAGTACCTGCCCAGCCTGGAGGCCCAATATCGCGAGGAGCTCCAGCGGGCCAAGCTCCTCCGCGTCGTAACCGCCGATGTCTATCTCTCGGAAGCAGCCCTGTGGGAGCAATACCGGGATGAGAACGAAACGGTCAAGATCGGTTTGACGGCGATCGTTCCGGGTACCGTAGTGGCCGATTCAGCGGTAAAGGTCAGCAGCGCCGAGGTTGAGGCCTACTACAAGGCCAATACGGAGGAATTCAGGCAGCCGCGTACGGCGTTCCTCAGCTTCGTTGCTCTCCCTAGAATCACCACCCCGGCCGACACCGCTGCCACTCGAGCCCGGGCCGACTCGGCCCGCCAGGAGATTCTGGCTGGCGCCCCATTCGCCGACGTGGCCACCCGTGAGTCGGCCGACAGTGCCTCAGCCGCCAAAGGGGGGGAGCTGGGGGAGTGGACCAAGGGATCCATGGATCCAGCGTTCGACTCTGCGGCTTTTGCTCTCCCGCTGAAGACCGTTTCCAAGCCGGTGCTCTCTCAGTTCGGGTACCATCTGATCGAGATTTCCAGTCGCAAGGGAAACAAGGCGAAGGGTCGCCATATCCTGTTCCCCATCGAGATAACCGGCACTCACCGCGATCAGCTCGATGCGCAGGCCGATAGCCTCGAGAGCCTCGGCGCGGAGCGCACCGACCCCGCCGCTCTGGATACCGTGGCTCGGGCGCTCAAGCTCACGATCAGCAGGTCTGGCCCGGTGCAGGAGGGCACGAAGGTGCAACTGGGCAACTACGTCGTTCCCGATGCCGCGGTGTGGGCCTTTGGTGGGGCAAAGCCAGGAGCGACAAGCCCGGTAATCGAGACCCCATTCGCCTATTACCTGTTTCGTCTGGATAGTCTGCGGGCCGAAGGAGTGCCCCCGCTCGCAGCGATTCGGCCGGCGGTCGAGCACGCTGCCCGTGAAAAGAAGAAGTGGGACGTAGCCCGCCAGATAGCCAAGACCTACCTGAAACGGGTCGAGGAGGGGAGTACTCTCGAGCAGGCCGCAGCCGCCATGAAGCTGCCACACAAAGAGTTTGGTCCGTTCAGCCGGGTGAAGCCCCCGCTGACCAGTCCATTGGTAGTCGGCACGGCATTTGGCTTGGAGACAGGACAGCGAAGCGGAATCCTGGATACCGAAGACGGGATTTACGTCCTGGAAACGATCACCCACACCGAAGCCGATTCGGCCAAGTTCGTGAAGGAGCTCGATGAATACCGAGCCAAGGCGGTAAACGCTGCGAGGCAGGAGCGGATCCGGAGCTATCTAACCGCGCTCCAGAGTTCCGCCAAGATCGTCGATAATCGAGACAAGGTACTCCAGAGCGGGCCGGTCCAGGATCCAAGCACGGCGTTGTAGGGCGGGGTGAGAGGCGGTAGGTGAAGCGGCGGTAGGAAAAGAGCCGGTAGGTGAAGAGGCGGTAAGGCGGTAGGAAAGAGGCGGTAGGTGGAACGGCGGTAGAAAAGAGGCGGTAGATACAGCGGCGGTAGCGATCCCCTCACTACTGCTGCCCCTTACCTGTCGCTCTTCTATACCGCCGCTGTATCTACCGCCTCTTTTCTACCGCCGTTCCACCTACCGCCTCTTCACCTACCGCCTCTACTGCGACAAACGCTTGGGCTCACCCGGTTGGGGAGCCGGCTGAGACGCATCTGCCTGCCGTGGCGGAAGGTTGGAGCGTTGCTCGTCGTTGCTCATGATCGCTTCTTGAGTATCCGAAATGCTCCGCTTGAACTCCCGGATGCCCTTCCCGATGGACGCGCCAACCTCAGGCAGCCGCTTGGCGCCGAAGAGGAGCAGTACCACCAGCAGGATGACCATGATTTCAGTGAAGCCGAGGTTACCCACAAGGACCTCCTAGAAAAGCGAACGCGCGATCAAATACGCCAGCACAACCCCGATGAGGCTGAGGAGTGACACGTGCAGCCCCACCGGTCCCAGTGTGAAGGATACCACCAGAAGATCGGCTGAGACAGGGCCGAACGTGGCCGTCCAGGTGCTGGTGAAGAAGGTACGCGCGGCGCTCTCAGGGAGGGTTTGGCGCACCAGCGCATTGAGCGCGCCTCCCGCGATGAATCCCGCGATCAACACTCCCAGATAGAACCCGGGTCGCCGTGGGCCGCTAGACATCAGCGCCTGCGATCGATGACGTATGCGATGCTCGCTCGCAGCGCCTCTCGCGCCGCGGAAGGTTGCAGGACATCCAGCTCGCCTTCGGCAACCTGGGCAAGACGCAGGGCCCGCTCTCGGGCATAGTCGAGGCCTCCCGCACGGCTCACGGTCATGATGACCTCGGAAATTTGTGAATCGCTCGGCTCGGA